>JAFLRS010000113.1 GCA_022511355.1 Alistipes sp. | reverse complement strand
TTTGTGGTGGCCGAGGTATTGTCTTCGATTCAGCAGTTCGCGTCCGTCTCTTAACTGAAATAAAAACGCCCCTCGACAGAGGGGCGTTTCAGTTTCGTCAAATATATATTTGCAATCTCCCTGTATATGGATTCCGCCCGACAGAATGCCGCCGGCACGATATCCATATTCGCAGAGTCACGGTCGCGAAGTTCGTCCTAAATCTCGGCCAAAACGTGTACCGGAGCTATCTTCTCCAACCGCTCGCGGCCGCCCAAATCCTTCAGACCCACAAGGAATATGAACTCCTTCACGCGGACTCCGTAACTCTTGCCATCCTTCTCGACGGTTATATTCGCAAACGATTCGGCTATGCCTTCGGCCGTGCCGCCCGTCGCCAGAACGTCGTCGAGCAGCGTGATTTCGAAAACGTCGCCCGAAGCTTCGCCCGCGGCGATATCACTCTTGCGGTAGAACAACGAATCGAATCCGTACTCCTTCTCGACGCGAACCTCCATCAAATCGCCTTCATTGTAGGGCAGCTTGCCGCTCTTGCGCATCGGAATGATGTTGCAAACCTTGTCGCTTGCGGTGAGCAGCGGTGCGGCGAAGAGAAATCCGCGGGCTTCGGGAGCCGCGATGTTGGGAGCCGTCGTCAGACGAACCATCTCATCGACCACGCCCGCGAAGACCTTCTTGTCCTGCAGCAGCGGAATGATGTCCACGAATTTGATTCCCTCTTTGGGGAAATCCTGATAAAATTTCAGCGTTTCAAGCATTTTTATATCCCTTTTGGATTTTGCGACGACAAACTTACGAAAAAATTATCACATATCAAATCTTTCGCTATTTTTGCGGACGAACCCTTTACAAGCGGCTGCAACTATGGAACAAATCGCTCAACTCTTCACCGAATGGGGATATGCCGGCATATTTCTTTCGGCATTTTTGGCGGGCAGCATCGTGCCTTTCGCTTCGGAGGCGGTGGTGGTGCTGCTGGCGCAGTCGGGACTGTCGCCGTGGCTGTGTTTGCTGTGGGCGACGGCCGGCAACACGTTGGGCGGCGTCTCCTGCTATTGGATAGGGCGTCTCGGCAAAACCGAATGGATAAACCGATGGCTCAAAATCAAACCCGCCGCACTCGAACGGGCGCAGCGGTTTCTGAAAGGACGCGGAGCCGTCATGGCTCTGTTCGTCGCCCTGCCCTACATAGGCGATGCCATAGCGGTGGCTCTGGGGCTTATGCGCGCCGATTTCGCACTGACCACCGTCGCCATGGCCATAGGCAAAGGTCTGCGATACATAGCCGTACTCTACGCCGCCGAGGGCATAATTTCGCTTTTTTAGGCGCGTGTCATCATTTTGTCGATAACTTCCTGCACATTCGGCTGCTCGGAGTGCGTTTTCGCACTATATTTGCAAGCGTAAATCAAACCTCACAGCTGAAACACTATGGCGGAAATAAAACAACTCGGAATAGATATCGAACTCGATGCCGAAACGGCGCAGGGACAATATTCGAATCTGGCAATCATATCGCACTCCACTTCGGAGTTCGTTATCGATTTCGCGGCCGTACTCCCCGGCGTGCAGAAAGCCAAAGTCCGCAGCCGCGTGATTCTTACTCCCGAACACGCCAAACGTCTGCTGCTCTCGCTGCAGGACAACGTGTCGCGCTACGAAACCAATGTGGGTAAAATCGAAATCCCCCAGTCTGCGCGCACATCGGGTTTCAACAAGATGGGCGAAGCCTGACTCCGCGCGACAGTGCGTAAAAACAGGATTGCATTTGCAATCCTGTTCTCTTTTTTTACTATCTTTGCACAAAAGCAAACTACAAACGAATGAATTGCCACATTATGAAAAAAACAGGAATCGTAATGATGCTGTTGCTGCTGTCGTTCGGAGTCAAGGCCCAGCAGGCGGTAACGGGAAGCATCGAAAACGTAACGCCGCAAGGCTCTTATACCCCCTCGTTCGTTATCGACGGCGAAGAACGCGCACCGCGCAACATCATTCTGATGATAGGCGACGGTATGGGTCTGGCCCACATAGCCACCGCAATGTATGCCAACGGCGGCGAACTTACGATTACCAACCTCAAAACCTGCGGATTCGTGAGAACTTCGTCGGCCACGCATTTCATTACCGATTCGGCAGCTTCGGGCACCGCTTACGCCACCGGCTCCAAGACTCACAATTCGGCTTTGGGCATGGATGTGAATGACAACCCCATAGCCAATCTCCCCGAAAAACTCTGCGGCGACGGTATAATCTCGGGCATCATCTCCACTGACGACCTCGACGGCGCGACTCCCGCGGCTTTCTTCGCGCATCAGCCCAAACGCTACATGGCAGCCGAAATCTGGGGCGATCTTCCCGCTTCGAAACTCACTTTCTTCGCGGCCGGCCATGCCGAACGCTTCGCCGAACAAAGTCCCGAAACCCGGAAGGCCGTAAACGAAACATTTACCGTTGTCAGCGACCTCGCCGACATTCCTGCCGGCGCGGAACGTGTGGGCTATCTGCCTCCAAAAGCCAGGACCGCTTCGGTGAACGAGAATCGCGGCGATTTTCTCCCCGCAACCACCCGTTATGCTTTGGAGTTCCTTTCGCATCGTGCCGTGGGCGACAAAGGCTTCTTCCTGATGGTGGAGGGCGCCCGCATCGACAAGAGTTCGCACGGCAACGATTATCCGGCCGTGGTGCGTGAAACGCTCGACTTCGACAAGGCTGTCGAGGAGGCTGTACGTTTCGCCGAGAAGGACGGCAATACGCTGGTAATCATCAGTGCCGACCACGAAACCGGTGCTTTGGTGCTTGGCGACGGCAACCCCGCAGAAGGCGTCATGAACGGCGCTTTCGTGTCGAACAACCACACCGCCATCCCCGTGCCTCTGTTCGCTTACGGACCCTCTTCGCGCGAGTTTGCGGGTGTGCAGGAGAACAGCGACGTGAGTCTTAAAATAGCACGCCTGCTGTTAGGCGAATAGAGAAAAAAAACAACCATATGAAATTTTCCGGATTCCTTACGGTTGCCGCATTCGCAGTGATTGCGGCAACTCCTTGTTACGGCGGCAAAAAGAGCGTCGCAAAAATCAAAAAAAACGATTCGGCCAAAATCGAATCGTACTTTACGGCCGTTCTTAACGGCGACAGGTCGGATTATCCCGACAAGCTTCCCGTTGCGGCGAAGAACATCGCCGAGGCCGAACGATTGGTATGGAGTCTGTGGGCTGCGGCCAACGCCGCATTCGAGGAGGACAAACTGCCCGAACTGACTCCGTTGTCGGACGGCGGTGCGGCCGATGAGAAAACGCCGTCGGGGGTGTGGAAGCTGGGCGCCGACGATATGCAGTTCTTCTACGGCAGCAAGGGCGATGAAGTTCCTGCGGGCGGTTATCCTTTGTATCTGTGTCTGCACGGTTCGGGCGACAACGAACGCGAATTCAGAGTCAATCTCAGTTGGGCGCGATATTATGCCGATGCACCTTCGGTATATTTCATTCCGCGCAGTCCGGGCGGCGGTACGCAGTGCCGATGGTATCAGCCCACGCGTCAGCAGACGTGGGAACGACTGTTGCGTCAGGCTTATCTGTCGGGCGACATCGACCCCGACCGAGTATACTTTTTCGGAATCTCGGAGGGTGCTTACGGCAGTCAGCGTTTGGCGTCGTTCTATGCCGATTATCTGGCGGGTGCGGGTCCTATTGCCGGCGGCGAGCAGATATTCTGGGCTCCTCCGGCCAACTGTGCCGCTACGGCTTTCTGCCTTCAGACGGGTGAGGAGGATACCATGTACGGCCGCAAACTGCTGACCGAAAAGGTGGCTGAAAAGTGGGCGGCTCTGCAGGCTGCGCATCCGGGATATTACGAACATAAAATCGACCTTCAGCCCGGCAAGGGTCACGGCTGCGACTATACGGTTACCACGCCGTGGCTGCGCGAACATATGCGGAATCCCTATCCGAAGTATTTTTATTGGGAGAATCTGGCTCTGGGCAATATCAATGGCGAGGGTGCGGCGTTCCGGCGAGGATTTTATAATCTCTATGTGAAGGAGCGTTCGACTGATGATTCCGACGACATGGTGCGTTCGTGCTACGAGATGACGATAGAGGATAACACGGTGATTCTGAATGTGAATGTGGTTAGGCACGAGTTTGAGGAGCCTGTGAGCGGAGGAGTTGCGCCATATGAATGGCGTATGGTATTGGATTCTTCGCAGAGTTATGAGCGTGCGCAATCGGGTCGGGTGGTGATATATTTGAACGATTCGCTTGTAGATTTGTCGCGTCCGGTGCGGATAGTGGTGAATGGCCGGGAGAAGTTTCGTGGTCGTTTGCGTGCGGATGTTGGAGATATGATAACGAGTTGCGGGATATTTTTCGATCCTGCGCGATTGTATCCGGTATCGGTTGAGGTGGATGTAGATTGATTAAATTGGGGTTGATATTTGGTGAAAAAGTAAAATGATTGTAAATTTGCAGTCGGAGAGATGGCAGAGTGGTCGATTGCGGCGGTCTTGAAAACCGTTGAACTGCGAGGTTCCGGGGGTTCGAATCCCTCTCTCTCCGCCAAATGACAAAAGCCGAAGAACCGCTCAAATGAGCGGTTTTTTTATTGGAGTCGGTGCTG
>JAFLRS010000112.1 GCA_022511355.1 Alistipes sp. | reverse complement strand
TCGCACTGCGGCCACCAGAACTTCATATCCTGCGAATAGTCCTGCGGCGGGAAGTTGCGGCAGTCGCGGAAGTTTATGATTCCGCCGAACTCTTCGTCCCAACCCCAGTCGTAGGCCCAGTCGAGAATCGTGAGCGCTACTTCGTTGAGATGCTTTTCGTCTTTGCGTCCGCGTGCGGCCTCCATTATGAACCACGCAGTCTCGATGCAGTGTCCCGGATTAATCGTGCGGCCCGCGATGGTGTCTATCAGCGAACCGTCGGGAGCGACGCTTTCCAAAACGGTCTTGTATTCGTGATTCATCAGATAGTGTTCTATCTCGTAGAGCGAGGAATCTATCTGCTCATCCAGCGAGGGGTCGTCGCACACCTGCTTCAGCACGTTGGCCACATTCATCATAATCATCGTAATGGAGTGGCTGCGTCCCTCGACGGTGGTCTTCGGCGGCAGGAATCCGGGAGTCGAGAGCATACGGCGCGTATTCTTGAACAGCGCCAGTGCCTTGTCGGCATATTCGCGGCTGCCGGCGGCTTTTGCATACTCGGCCATCGCGATTATGGCAAAACCCTCGGAGAACACGTAACGACGCTTCTGTACGGGTCGGCCGTCGGCGGTGACGGTGAAGAACATATGGCCGTCGGTGTCGATGCAGTGACGCTCGATAAAGTCGATGCACGAACGCGATGCCGCCAACCATTCGGGATTGCGTTCTATATGATTGAAGGCGTATGCGCAGACATATCCGAAACGACCCTGAAACCATACCGATTTGGTGGTGTCCATCAATGCGCCGTCGCGGTCCAGACAGGTATAGACTCCTCCGTTTTCGCGGTCGAGTCCGTATTTGAACCAGAAGGGCAGAATATCGGTCGATAAATCGTTGCGGTACTGCTTAGCGCACGACTCTATGAATTTATATTGTTCCGAAGTCATTGTCAATTCCTGATTACTAAAACTTATTGCAGCGCTCGAAAAATCCGATAGCCTCCAGTTCGGCCTTCATTGCAGCCTCTTCTTCGTCGGTCATATTGCGGAACGGTACGCGGTTGGGGCCGAGGTCGAGACCTATCAGCTTCATTATGCGCTTGCCGCCTACGATGTTGCCGCGATAGTTGCAAATGACGTTGATGACCGCTTGCGAGAAGTTTTGTTTTTCGCGTGCGGTTTCGAGGTCGCCCGCTTTCCACGCTTCGATTATGCCGACCAGTTCGCGTCCGTTGTAGTTGGTCGTGCCGCCGATTCCGCCCTGAGCGCCGCCCTGAGCAAGGCTCGGGAGAATCGTCTCGTCCTGACCGTGCAGCATATCGTACTTGCCCCCCGCATACAAGCGGCACTGATTGTACTCGTAAAGGCTCTCGAACGTGTACTTGATGCCCGCAAAGTTGGGAATGCGTCCGTCCACGGCCTTCAGCAGGTTGATCATCGGCAGGAATGCCCCGTTGAATGCGGGGATATGATAGTAATAGAACGGCAGTTCGGGAGCTGCGGCGGCAATCGCCTCGCAATATTTGACAAGCTCCTCCACGCGTCCGATTTTCGGGAACGGGGGAGCCATCGCGCCGATTCCCCATGCGCCGATTTCGGCGGCGTGTTTCGCTAAAGCCACGCTCTCGCGCAGACAGCAGCTGCCCACGTGAACTATAACCTTGAATCCGGCGGGAGCGGCTTTTATCCATGCTTCGGCGAGTGTTTTGCGCTCTTCGGTGGTGAGCATATAACCCTCGCCCGAGGAGCCGTTGATGAATACGCCTTTAAGTCCGTTTTTGGCCAGCATGGCCGCATACTGCGGAACGGGAGCCGTGTTTATATCCCCGTCGGGAGTCATCGGGGTGAAAGGAGCGTCGATAAGACCGATGATTTTTTCCATTTTTTGCTGTTTTTTTATGTTCGAGAAGGCCCGACACATGAAATCGATATGCGTCGAGCCTTTTCGTTATTTAATGAATATAGTTTCGGGATTTGTTACTCGAGGGTTTCGGCATACTGCGAATTGCGAATCTTCTGAAGCAGAACTTCGAAGTCGGTAACCATCTGAGGATGGGTTTCGGCCTGATTTATCTGTTCGTCGGGATTGGTCATATCGTAGAGCTGCGGAGCCTTCAGATAACCGGTTTCTATTTTGGTGGTAGCCATGCGGGCCACGCCGTTGCTCGGTTCGATGTATTTCCACTCTTTGGTTCGTATCGAGAGAGCGTGGTTGAGAGCCTGTTCGAGGACCCACGGACGGTCGGTGTCATCCTCTCCGAGCAGATTGCCCAGACGGTCGTAGCTGTCGGGAGCGGCATTGCGGGGCATGGTGGCTCCGATAAGGGCTCCGAGCGAACGCATCCAGTCGATTTGCGACATCAGCACGTCGGATTCGCCTCCATGCTTTACGCGTGCGGGCCACGAAACGATTGCCGGAACCACGGTGCCGCCCTCGAAGGTGCTGTACTTGCCGCCGCGCAGCGGACCCGTGGGCGAGTGACCGTTGAGAAGTTCTTCGGCCTGATCGATGTAGCCGTCATCCACTACGGGGCCGTTGTCGCTCGAGAGTACGATGAGCGTATTGTCGGCGATGCCGGCGGCCTCAAGGGCGTCGAGTACCTGACCTACCGTCCAGTCGAACGACAGGATAGCCTCGCCGCGCAGACCCATGATGCTCTTTCCGCGGAAGCGCTCGTTGGGGAAGCGGGGGACGTGTACGTCGTTGGTAGCCAGATACATGAAGAAAGGTTTGTCTTTGTTTTCGTTTATGAATTTAACTGCGTGTACGGCTATCGAGTCGGCGATATTTTCGTCTTTCCACAGAGCCTTGCCGCCGCCCTTCATGAAGCCGATGCGGCCGATGCCGTTCACTATCGAATTGTCGTGTCCGTGGCTCGATTTGAGGTTGTAGAGCAGTTCGGGGTTGTTTCTGCCCGTAGGTTCGCCTTCGAAATTCTTCTGATAATCCACTTCGATGGGTGCTTCGGGGTCCCAGTTCACGACCTTGCCGTTCTCGATGAAGACGCAGGGTACGCGGTCGGCGGTAGCCGCCATTATATAGTGGTAGTCGAAGCCGAGGTCGCCCAAGGCTGCGGGTAGCGGAGCGTTCCAGTCCTGTTCGCCGGTTTTGTCGCCGAGTCCGAGGTGCCATTTGCCGAGTGCGCAGGTGGTGTAGCCTTCGCTCTTGAACATATCGGCCATGGTGAACTGTCCCGGCTGGATAATCATTGCGGCGTTGCCGGCAGCGATGTCGGTATTGGGACGTCGGAATGCATATTCGCCCGTGAGGAGCGCATAACGCGACGGAGTGCTGGTCGAGGCTACGGCGTGTACGTTGGTGAAGCGGATGCCGCGATCGACAAGACGCTGTACATTGGGAGTCTGATTGTGCAGACCTCCGTATTGCGGAAGGTCGCCGAAACCGAGGTCGTCGGCGTAGATGATGATGACATTCGGTTTCTCGTCGTTGTTCTGTGCCTGAATCTGAGCCTGCTTATTCTGGCAGGCTGCTGCCGCGAGCAGCGGAAGTGTCAGAAGTTTCTTGTTCATGATAGGTATGTTTTTTTGTAATGATTTACAAATTTAGCAAAAATCCCGTAGTTCCCAAAAAAATAGAGTCAATTATTTGGTCCTTAACGGGGAAAAATGCCGGCAAGGCGAAAAACAGGCCCCCTCCGCCGATGCGGAAGGGGCCGTGTGGTGTCGCAATCGGTTTCTCCGCCGCGGATTATTCGGCCGAAATCTCGCCTACGAAGAGATGTGCTTTCTTGTCGTGTGCGGGATGCCATGCCGGAATCTTCGACGTTGCGGCCTCGATGCGCATATAGCGGGCCGAGGTTTCGGGGAATTCGGCGGTGTAGTTGATTACTCCGTCGCTGTCGCTCTTTGCGGCTTCGGGTATGAAGAGGGCTGCGACCTCCTCGAAGTTCTCGCCGTCATCGGAGAGGGACACCTTTATTGCCGAGGGCGGGAATATCCAGTTGTCCTTCTCGACGCAGGTCTCGACCGTCACCGACGAATATGTTCCGACGCCGTTCATGTCGATGGTCAGGTCGCACGGATTGTCGAGATAGCCGACCCATTCGTTGTTGCTGAAGCTTGCCGCACCGTGATGACCGTCGGTAAACGAATCGGGAGCGTTGAAGCGGTAGCGCAGTGTGGGTTCGGTGTTGAGTTCGACCTTGCGGCCGGTGGTTTTGCTCTGCTCGAAGCTGCGCGAGTATACGGGGCCTTCCACGCCTTTGCGCAGAGATGCCGCCTTGAGTACGCAAGCGCCGCGAATCTCTACGGGACGGGTGTAGCGCGTTGCATCGGCATCGGGTTCCGAACCGTCGAGCGTGTAGTAGATAGGTGCGTCGCCCGAGGTTATGAGTTCCACCGTCACGCAGCCTTTTTCGGGGTTCACGCGGGTTATGCCCTGCGTTCCGAAGATATGTTTTGCATAGGTGTAGCCCATAATGTCGAATATTTCGTGCAGACGGAAGTTTGCGAGGAAACGCTCGTAGTCGCGTACTTCGGCGTTGCACCACTGAACCTCGCTGAGAGCCGAGAGTCGGGGCAGTATCATATATTCGAGATGCCACGGTTCGCTAACATATTCGGTCCACATATTGGCCTGCACGCCGAGGATGTATTGCTGTTGTTCTTCGGTAAGCTGGTCGTAGGGGTCGAACGAATAGACTTTCTCGACCGGAACGTAGCCTCCGATGCCGAAGGGTTCGTTGTCGGTGTCGAGCGACTGGTAGTAGTCGAAGTAGAAGTGCGAGTTGGGTGTCATAATCACCTCGTG
>JAFLRS010000111.1 GCA_022511355.1 Alistipes sp. | reverse complement strand
TAAATAAAAGTTTTTTCATTGTTTTATTGTTTTTAATGGTTAATAAACGTTTCCATCGCAAACAATAAAAAAGCGCAGACAAACTCATTATCCTTGCAGAAGGTCTTGGCGTACCCATATAGGAGATATTGAAGAGTGCCCGCGCCGAAAAAACGACGCGAGCATCAACCTTGCCACTTCCTATATTCGTCAAAACCGCCAAGTTTCTACAAGAGAAAGTAAAGCCGATGCTTTTTTATCGTATGTCCGTCTCTCCGTTGTCGGAACGACAATGCAAAGATAGAAAGTTTTTGTAATTTTTGTATTGTGCCGATGCAAAAAAGTTGTTGCACATGTGGAAAAATTTGTTATCTTTGCGGCTAAAATATTCAAAACCCCAATCGCGATGAAGAACGACAAAATTAAACTCCATGACAGGTTTTTCAAAGTGATGCTCACGGCCGAACAAATCGATAAGGCGGTAAGCCGTATCGCCGCGAAACTCAATGCCGATTATGCCGATTGCAAAAAGCCGCCTATTTTTGTGAGCGTGCTGAGCGGATCGTTCATGTATCTGGCCGATCTTTCGCGCAAGCTGGAGTTCACCAACGAGATTGTCTTCGTGAAGATTTCCTCTTATGAGGGTACGCAGTCCACGGGCGATGTGAAGATGCATTTGGGCGTCGATTTCGATGTCGAGGGACGCGACCTGATTATTGTCGAGGATATTGTCGAGACGGGTAACAGCATTCGTTACATGATGGATTATTTGCGTTCTCTCAATCCCAATTCGGTGGAGGTTTGCACGCTCTTCTTCAAGCCCGAAAAGTATCATTACGATACGCCGGTGAAGTATCGTGCGCTCGAGATAGGCAACGAATTCATTGTGGGCTACGGTCTGGACTACGACCAGTTGGGCCGCAATCTGAAAGATATTTACGTCGTAGACGATGAGTAATGCGACGCGAGCCGCGCGGGCCTGTCAGTCATCGTTGCCGGTGTCGGACGAGTTGGGTGTGCGTTATCCCGTCGCGGAGTTGTTTTGCACGCTTCAGGGCGAGGGTGCGCATACGGGACGTGCGGCGGTCTTCGTGAGGACCGGAGGCTGCGATGTAGGATGTCCGTGGTGCGACTCTCCGTCGGCGCAGACCACCCGCGGATGCCGCATGATGACGGCGGAGGAGATTGTGAATGAAGTTGCGGGTTTTAAGGCTGATATGACGGTGATAACGGGAGGCGAGCCTCTGATTCACGATTTGACGCCGCTGACCGCCGAACTCGAACGTGCCGGACGATACGTTGCGCTCGAGACTTCGGGCACTCATCGCCTGAGCGGCCGTTTCGACTGGATATGCGTATCGCCGAAGCGGTTCGCCCGACCTTCGGAGGGGATGTTGAGCGCGGCTTCGGAGTTGAAGGTGGTGATTTCGGGCGAGGAGGATTTCGCATTTGCCGAGGAGTGTGCGGCCGAATGCGTTCCGGGATGCCGGTTGTCGCTGCAGCCGGAGTGGGGCGTTCGGGAGCGGGTGACTCCTGCGATAATCGCCTACATTAAGGAGCATCCGCAGTGGCGGTTGTCGTTGCAAACCCATAAATTTATAGATATACCTTAAAAAAAACGAGCGGACTTATGGCTGCATCGAAGAAAAAAGTCAGTGAAGAGAATAACCGTAAGGGTATAGCGCGTCGGCTGTGGATAGCGGTTTCGACGGTGATGGTATTGGTTACGGGATATTTCATAGTCCGCAATTTGACGGTAATAGTCGACTATCGTATCAAGATTTCGCGTTTGGAGCGCGAGAAGGCGCACTATCAGAGCGAGATTACCCGCGACAGTACGCTTATCGAGCAGTTGAAATACGATGACCACCTCGAGCGGTTCGCCCGCGAGAGGTATCGTATGCATCGTCCGGGCGAGCACGTGTTTATTCTTGAGTAACCGGAGGGAAATTGTTATATGACCGAATTCGGCTTTGTAGAGAGTATAAAAAAGATGTTCGGCGAGATTCCGCAACGCGGATTCGAGGGCATCGGTGACGATTGTGCGGTGTTGCCCGTCGGTGACGGAACCGCATTGGTTTTCACTACCGACCTGTTGGTCGAGGGGGTGCATTTTTTGCGTTCGGCGGCGTCGGCGGCCGAAATAGGCAGCAAGGCGTTGGCGGTAAATCTGAGCGACGTGGCGGCGATGGGAGCCGTGCCTGTGGCGACGATGTTGTCGCTGGCTCTGACCGATGATACGGCCGGAGCGTGGGCCGAGGAGTTCATGTGCGGATATCGAGCCCGTTCGAGCCGATGGTCGGTGCCTTTGGTGGGCGGCGACACGTCGAAATCGTTATCGGGGGTGATGGTGAATGTGGTGGCGATAGGCCGCGCCCGCATCGAGTGTCTGAAGCGTCGTTCGGCGGCCCGCAACGGCGATGCCATTCTGGTGTGCGGGGCGTTGGGAGCTTCGGCCGAGGGGCTGAAGGATATTCTCAACGGCGATTTCGAGACCGAGAATGCCTGCATTCACAAGAATCCCACTCCGCAAATCGAGGAGGGAATATGGTTGGGCGGCCGTCGCGAGGTTCATGCGATGATGGATTTGTCGGACGGTCTGGCTTCCGATCTGGAGCATATACTTAAGGCTTCGCACGTCGGAGCGCGCATCGACACCGAATGCATACCGTGCGTATCTGACCTTAAGACGGCGGTTTGCGGCGGTGAGGATTACAAACTGCTGTTCACGATGCGTCATTCGGCGGTGAACAGACTGCGGTCGGAGTTTGCCGAGGAGTTCGGCTATGCGCCTGCGGTGATAGGCACCATAACCAAATCGCAGAGCAACCGTCCGGAGTGGTTCGCCGACGGCAAACCGATAGAGGCCGACTGGCAGGGATTCACGCACTTCTGACGGTCTGCCGCAGGGTACAGGAAAAAGCCGTCCGCGAACAATCGCGGACGGCTCTCTTTTGCGGCTCGTATCTCTTTAGATTGAAATATCCTTGATTTCGAATTTGAGAATGCCTGCGGGTACGGTGACCTCCACGACATCGCCGGCCTTTTTGCCGAGCAGTGCTTTTGCGATGGGGGTTCCGATTGCGAGTTTGCCTTCGCGCAGATTGGCTTCGTTCTCCGAGACGATGGTATAGACCACCTCTTTGCCGTTGTTGTGATTGAGCAGCGTGACTTTGCTGAGAATCTGCACTCGGCTTTTGTCGATTTTCGATTCGTCGATGATGCGTGAATTGGCCAGTGTATCCTCGAGTTTGGCTATGCGCATTTCGAGTATGCCCTGCGCTTCGCGAGCCGCATCGTATTCGGCGTTTTCCGAGAGGTCGCCTTTGTCGCGAGCCTCGGCGATGGCTGCCGATATGGCGGGACGCTCCACCGAGCGCATATGATCAAGTTCGTCTTTGAGTTTTTTGTAGCCTTCGGCCGTCAAATAAATAATCTCTTTTGCCATATTGTTGTATACTCCTTTGTGTCTGAAAATGACGAAAACAATAAGAACTCCAATCCTTGATGCCGTCGTCTGACGTCGGGCAAAAATCGGAATTCAGTCATCCCTCATCGGGATATGTGCAAATATATGGCAAATTTTTGACCATACCAAATTTTTGGGTCGAAAAAAGGCGTGAGGTGCCGATGAAATATGTCGGAAGCCGTATGCGGCGGTGTGCCGAACGGCCCTTTGGTTGTTGCTGTCGGGTGGCACGGATGTTGCGCCTCAAGAGGTCGGATAATCAAAAAAGTTAGTTTATGAAGAGAATGATTTTTACACTGTTACTGTCGTCGGCGGTTTGTTCCGCGACTTTTGCTCAACGTTTTTATGTGGGCGTGCGCGCCGGAGTCAATGTGTCCGATTTTTCGATACCTGCGGTTGCGGTCGATGATGCGTTGGTGCGCAACGGCTCCTCGAAGGCGGGATTCGAAGCGGCATTGGCTGCGCGTCTCAACATAACGAAGCACCTCAATCTGCAAGCGGAGTTCGAATACGACCGCGTGAACTACGGATTTCAATATTATGCGCAGGGCGGCACCCGACGCGACATAACGATTAATACCAACCGCATAGAGATACCGGTTATGGCGGGTTTGAATTTTGGTCCCGTGCGTCTGTTCTGCGGTCCGTCGTTCCGCATATCGCACAACGAGAAGAGCAACGCTCCTTCGCTGCTGAAGGTTGGATTCAACGATTCGAAGGTGGCTCTTACGGGCGGTGCGGGTCTGAATCTCAAGCGATTCTTTCTCGAGGGCCGTTTGACGGGCTATCCGAAGGCTTCGGTCAATAAGTTCACGGTGCAGGGCAAAACCGAATCGGTTAAGGCCAAGCACGATATGAAGTGGAGTGTGACTGCGGGATTTCTTTTCTGACCTCTATTCGGCCCCGATTTCCACTGCCGATGCCGATACCGAAATATCGGCGTCGGGGAACTCCATGAGATATACGAGATGTTCGAGCGGACGCAGATAGTTGCGTTTGGGCAGCTGCGGCGAGTAGACATAGCAGTCGAGGGTAATTACGCGCTGTGATTCGGTGTCCACGGTCGAGTAGCTGACGAAGGGTCCACCCATGAAGTCGTGTGCCACATCCCACAATCCGCGCATCTCCACCCAGAGCCGGCCTCCTATCCGTATTGCGCGGGTAAGGGGTTCGGCTTCGGTGAATGTAATCATGTAGGAGCCGTCCGAGGGGCCGGGGATGCGTGCCGCGAATTTGTCGCGTGCCGCTATGAGGGCTTCGGGCCGCAGCGAGGCGGCACCCTTGTAGGGGTAGGAGTAGATGAAGAATCCCTGACTGGCGAGTTTGTGTTCGTA
>JAFLRS010000110.1 GCA_022511355.1 Alistipes sp. | reverse complement strand
ATACGTTGGCCGACTCGATGTTGGGGAAGAGCAGGCAGTCGGGGTCGCCCGCAACGCTCGAACCCTTGACATTCTTATGCTCGGCAACATCCTTGTACAGAGCCACATCCAGCGACAAAGGTCCGTCTACAATCACCTTGCCCAACTGTCCGCGGTCGCCCATCTTGGCCAGAACCGCACCTTCGGTCGAGGATATCACCGTCGGCAGAACCTGCTCCGAAGGAGCTACGCACGCAATCTTCGGAACCTGTACCCCCAGCAAACCCGCCGTCTGAGCCAGATAACCGATAAGCTTCTGCTTCTGCTTGAAATCGGGCAGCGGAATAACCGCCACATCCGAAATGACCACCAGCTTGTGGTAATCCTTCATCTCCATGATGGCCACATGACTCAACACTCCCTTCGGCGGAAACATTCCCGCATCCTTGTTGAGTATGCCGCGCATATACTTGTCGGTCGAAACCAATCCCTTCATAAGCACATCGGCATTGCCGGCAACCACATCGGCCACAGCCAGCGCAACGCACTTCGTATCGCTCGGCTCATCGACTATCGTGAAGACCTCGGGGTCGATGTTCAGCCCCTCGCACACCTTCTCGATGGTCGCCCGGTCACCGTAAATGGTGGCCTCGACCAAACCCTCGCAATAGGCGTCGTAAACAGCCGCTATCGTATGGGAATCCTGTCCGTAAGCGACGGCCAGACGCTTGCGTCCTTTGCTGCGGGCCGTCTCAACGATTTCCGAAAGTTTTGTAATCATCGTTTATAGAAATTTAATGCAGTTTTACAGATTCTTTACCAAATTGTAGGTATCGGTGGCGATAACCAACTCCTCGTCGGTAGCTATGACCGCAACCTTAACCTTCGATTCGGGAGTCGAAAGCAGAATGTTCTTGCCGCGGGCCGTGAGATTCACCTCGTTGTCGAAGTGCAGACCCATGAACTCCATATTCTCGCAGACGCTCTTGCGCAGGTCGGCCGAATTCTCGCCGACGCCGCCCGTAAAGATGATGAGGTCCACACCGCCCATCTCGGCCGCATATTCGCCCACGAACTTCTTGACGCGCATATAGTAGGCATCGCGAGCCGTAATAGCCCTCTCGTTGCCCTCTTCGTAAGCCTTGTCGATGTCGCGCATATCGCTCGAGAGTCCCGTCATGCCCTGAACGCCCGACTTCTTGTTCATCATGGCATCCAGTTCGGCGTAGGTCATGCCCTCCTTGTCGCCGATGAACGTAATGGCACTGGCATCGACATTGCCGCAACGGGTGCCCATAATGAGTCCGTCGAGCGGCGAGAAGCCCATCGACGTATCGAACGACTTGCCGTTAAGCACCGCAGTCACCGAACCGCCGTTGCCGATGTGGCACGTAATGATTTTCGAATTTTCGATATCGAGACCCGCCAGCTTCGCACCCACACGGGCTACATATTTGTGGCTGGTGCCGTGGAATCCGTATTTGCGCACGCGATACTTTTCGTAATACTCGTAAGGCAGCGCATAGAGATAGTTCACGGCCGGAATGCTCTGATGGAACGAGGTGTCGAACACCGTAACCTGAGGAACCGACGGCAGCACCTTCTCGATGGAGAGTACGCCCTCGAGGTTTGCGGGATTGTGCAGCGGAGCTATCGCGAAGAGCGAACGAATCTTCTCTTTGGCATCCTCATCGACGAGGCAGCTTACGGGGAAGAACTCGCCTCCGTGAGCCACGCGGTGACCTACGGCACGAATCTCGTCGAGCGACGAAATAACACCGTGTTCGCCGTCGGTAAGCGCGTCGAGCACCAGCCGGATGCCCGTCGTATGATCGGGGATGGGTTGCGTAAGACCGAACGGAGTCTTGCCCGACGGCTTGTGCGTGAGAACCCCTTCGGGCAGACCGATGCGCTCCACCAAACCCTTGGCCAACAGACTGTGACCATTGTCGTCGATATCTATCACCTGATACTTGATAGACGAACTTCCGCAGTTCAAAACTAAAATTACCATAGCAGTTTATATTTTTGTTTGTCTTTTAAGTTGCTTTTTGCAAATATACAATAAAGAAATGAGAAATTTAAGTAATTTTGTACGGATTTTAATCCGAAAACTACATTTATCGACCCTTATCCTGATTATTGCAACAGACAACCATGAAAGTATCGGCAAAAGACTCACTGCGCACAGGCGGATGGATACTCGTTATCATGTTCGTGATAGGAGTTATGACCATCATCTCGGGACTCACCAACACCCACGGAATGCTCCTCCAATCCATCCCCGTCCTGCTGTCGGTAATCGTGACGGCCATAGTCACCAGCGCACTGCTCGAACGGCAGACTTTCGGCGAAGAACGACGCGAAAAAAGCGTGCAGATTCACACCAGCAAACTGTCGGCCTATTCGGAGTTCATATCCAAAATGTGGGGAACGCTCAGCGGCGAAATCATCGACCAGAATAAAATCGAAGTCCTCAGAGCCGAAATGTTCAACAAACTGATATTTTATTTCGACAATCGTGTAATCGGACTCATACTCCTCAAACTCAAGGAACTGCGCGAAGACCTCGACCGCATAGAACTCAACAACGAAGACAACGGCGACGACAAAAAAGCGGCACGATACCGCAAAATATTCGCCGAAATAACCGCCATCCTGCGCAACGACATCACTCCGCACGACGACTCCTCCGACCTCGGCACCGATGCCATGCACATACGGCAGCTGTGGGGAGCCATCGATTCGTTCATCAACGACGGCAATCTGCGCACCGTCCGGCTCGGCGACTCCGCAACCCTTCAGGAGAACAACGGACAGGAACCCTTCAAAAACCGTTGCTTCCACTTCAACGCGTGGGGCTGGGAGTATCAAAAACTGCTTTGGAGCGAGGTCACCGGACAACTCTATCCTCTGTTCATGTGCGAATACGGCGAATCGTGGAGAACCGACATCCTCAAAAACCGCATACGCGCCAACGACCTCATATTCCTCTATCGTGCAGGCGAATGCGGATACATAGGAATATCACGCGCCAAAGGTTACGTGACGGTGGAATTCGGCAGCGGCGAAAACGAAATGGAATGCTCCGTCCACAGCTACGAAACCGGCAAAACACAGATTATCGACAACGAACATCTCAAAAAAGAGAGCCCCGAATATGCTCAAAAACTGATAGATCTCTACAAACAGTATCGCGCCGAACGCGCCACGACCGACGACGGTACGGCCTACTACTCGTATCTCTACGTCGAGCCGATACTGCTGCACGCAGCGGGCGTGGGTTCGGCCGACATAAACAACCGCACCATAGCTCCGCTCGATGCCGGTTCGGCCCGCTCGATTTTCGCCAAATTCAAAAAACTGGCCGACGACAACCGCATAGCGGCCGGTCATATCGACCGCGAACTCTTCGACAGAATCGCCGCCGAAAACGGCTTCACCGACTGACACGCACCGACAACAGACGACAAAAGGCGGTCCCGCTCTGCGGGGCCGCCTTTATCTCAAACCGAAGTTGCGTTCTGTCAGTTCGCCGGAGCGTCGGTGATTCCCAACTCCTTGCGGACCGCATCCGAAACATCGACAACCGCAGCCTCGTCCACATAGGCCAGCGCAGCCACCGACATATCGAAAATCGCAGTATAACCGCCCGTCGAAGCAATCTTCTTCACGGCATCCATGGCCTTCTGGTGAATGGGCATAAAAAGCTCGCTCTGCTGACGCTCGATATCCTGCTGCGCAATCTGCTGCAACTCGCCGTAACGGGTCTGCAAAGCCTGCAACTCGCTCTCCTTCACCTGAACCGCCGCCGATGACAAATTGGCACGGTCCTTCTGGAAGTTGGTGTATTGATTGTTGAACTCCACCTGTATGGTTTCGAGTTGCTCGCCCCAATCCTTGCTCAGTGCTTCGAGCTTGTTCTGCATTTCCTTGAACTCAGGCATCGCAAAAACTATCTCCTGAAGATTGATGCGTCCGAATTTCTGTGCGAACAGTGATGTCGAAAACATCACGCACGCGACCGTAAGGGTCAGTTTGATGATTCTTTTCATTGTCGTAAAAATTTATTTGTAATCTGTTTCCTACTCGTTCAAAACCCCGATGACCGCCTCGGTTCTGTCGGCCGCAGCCGAATAGTAAAGCACATTGGGGTTCGATGCCACATCCAGCACCAAATCGAATCCGTTTGCCGAAGCATACTTCTCTATCGCCGCGAATACACGCTCCTGTATGGGCTGTATCAGCTTCACGCGCTCCTTCATGAGGGTTCCGTCGGTGCCGAACAGCGACTCCTGAAATTTGGTCGCCTCCTCCTCGCGCGAAAGAATCGTATTCTCCATCTCCTGCTGACCCGTAACCGAATAAGTCGACTTCCGAGCCACATAGTTATTGTAGAGCCGCTCCACCTCGGCGAATTTGGCATCCACCTGCTTCTGATAGCTCTCGGCCAAACGATCCAGTTCGGTTATGGCCTCATTGTATGCGTCGATGGACTTGAACACCTTCTCGCTGTTCACCACCATATAATTCTGGGCAAAGGCTCCGGCCACTGCCGCCATGGCCAACACGGCCGTCAAAACAACTCTTTTCATAATATCAATGCGGTTGTAAATTAAACTGAACCATCCGACTCAAATATACTGCCAATCATCAGAACGACTGACCCATCACGAAGTGGAACTGACTTCCGCTGCGCTTGGTCGAACCTGCCGGAGGATCGAATCCCCAGCCCCAGTCGATTCCCAACATTCCCACGATAGGCAGATACAGACGCACACCCACACCTGCCGAACGCTTTATCTTGAATGGCGAGAAGGTCTTCCACGACGAGA
>JAFLRS010000011.1 GCA_022511355.1 Alistipes sp. | reverse complement strand
GGATGTTAGCGGATGTTCTGCGGTGACATATTTGGCCTGCGATTCTAACCAACTGCCGAAGTTGGATGTCACTCATAACACTGCACTGGCGTCTTTGTCCTGCAATAATAACCAACTGACGGATTTGGATGTTGCACAGAATCCTGCGCTGAAATATTTGTACTGCAATTCCAACCAACTGACGGAGTTGGATGTCACACATAACCCAGTGCTGACATGGTTGTGGTGCAATTCTAACCAACTGACGGAGTTGAATGTTAGGCTGAATACTGCGCTGGAGACTTTGTACTGCTATTCCAACAAACTTACGACTTTGGATGTTACACAAAACACTGCGCTGACAGAATTGTGGTGCTCTTTCAACCAACTGACAGAATTGGATGTTACCCAGAATCCTGCGCTGACATGGTTGAACTGCAGTTATAACCAACTGACGGAGTTGGATGTTACACATAACACTGCACTGACATCTTTGAACTGCGCTTCCAACCAACTGACGGAGTTGGACGTATCCAAAACCAATTTGGGCAATAGTACATCTTTATATCCGCTCAGTTGTGCCATGAGTACGCTTAATACTCTATATTTGAAAACAGACTGGAGTATTAATGGCATTAATAAGAACCGTAGCACTGTCTATATATATGATAACACGAATATAAACTTTATTAACTAATAAGAAACCTTAACACTATGGAAGATTTTAAAAAAAATATGTACGAAAAAGCGATTGAAGGGTATCAGTTTCAAGTGTCCCGTTACAACACGTGGATGAACTATTATGCACTGTTTGTCGGTGCGCTGTTGGTTGCGCTGTACTCCGTATGGCCATCCGAAAGCGGCAGCGGCTGTTCGTGCATATCGGAAACCACAGCCGTTTCATCGTCCGAAAATTGGTATGTTGTTGTCATAATAAGCATACTCGGATGGCTCGTCTCTTTCTGTTGGTATGGCGCGCTTCTCGGGTATCGCAAATGGAATACGCATTGGATAAACGTGATAAAGGATATGGAATCCAAACTAACTGGCAACCAATTAAAAATCTATTGCAAGAATCCGAAGCAAGAAGGTCTCATATCCACACAAAAGATTACAGGATTGTTCATTATCGGCGCAATGGTTGCGTGGAATGCGATATTCGCTCTTGTCGTAAGGTACTTATGTGTCTGCTGTTCAACCTGCTGTTGTCTGTTTTGGGTTATATTCTGTGTAGGTATAGTTGTTTCTGTGCTATCCGTTATCGGGTTGCATTATTCTACCTGCAAGTTGATTTGCTCACAGGTAGATTGAGCGTTCGTTGTCGCTCTCTCCGCTCAAGATGACATTAGAGAGGAATGCTACGCTCGGGATGGCAATATGGAGCGGTCAAAAGCGACATATAAATACAACCAAAAGGTGCCAACATCACACCCTCGTGTGTTGTTGGCACCTTTCCGTCTCTTCTTTGCCTGCTTACTCCTCGAGCTTGCGGATAATGCGCTGAAGCTGTTCGCCCAAACCTATCGTGTAGCCCTCAGAACAGAATACCACACGGTTGAAGGTGTCCGCAATGATGAACACCGGCAACGAACCGCGATTCTGAAGCTTCATCTCCGCCGCTATGGCGTCGCGAATCGTTCCGTCGGCATCTATGCCTAAAATGATCTTCTCGGGCAACGTACCGTAATCGGAAGCCCTCCATTTGCGGGCTTCGGCCTCGCTGCCGAAAAGCAACACCAACGGACGACCCCAAGTGTCGAAATCCTCGCGGACTTTGGCTATGTCGCGCAGTGCATGATCGGTGGGCTCCTGACCCACGCCCACAATGCCCGCAACGAAATATCCGCGTCCCGTATGCGAAAGTATGGAACTTTGCAGCGGTTCGGGGCCCTCCTCGCCGATGGCGGTGAACCGGCTCTCCGAATCGAATGTGCCGATAACACTCACTTCGGTGTCGTTGCTGCGCAGAATGAGAGGTACGGTAGCGGTCTCGCCCTCGCGGACCGTGAATATGCGGTTTGCAGCCAACACGCTGCCGTTGGCAAGACGCGTGCCCGAAGTAAGCAGATAACGGCCCGCATCGAGAGCCGCACCGTCGCGGAACAGACTCGCCCAATCGGTGCCGCCGCCCATGTCGGACTGACCCTCGTCGAAACTCAACAGCGACGTGGTGCCGTCATCGTCGATGCGCGAAAGGGTGAAGTGACTGTAATACTGCGGATTGTCGGTATGTCCGTCGGGCTCCCAAGTCAGAACGACGCTTCCTCGGGGCGCCGAGCTCTGCTCCGCCGCCTCGAAATCGACATCCACCCACGAATCACCGCTCCGATACTGAACTTTGCCCGTCACGCCGTCCTTGCGCGACTCGATGCCCAAAGAACGGGCCAGCGAAACGAAAAATATGTCGCGGCTGCGCGTGTCGGTGATGCGCGAACGCCATACTCCCGACGGAGTCTGTGCTATGCGCAGAGCTTTGGTGTCGGGATTGAGGCGGATGTTCTCCTTGACCCACGTCACCAGCAGCGACGGTTCGGCGCACATACGTTCGCGGGTTTCGGCGTCGAAAGCCTCCTGCAGCAGATGTTTGTAGGGCAGAATTATCATTTCGTTCTCGACGCGAGGACACAATTGCGAACTTCGGGCGGTCATATTATCCTCGAGAATCTCCATGGGCATATCGCGTAAATCCTTGTCGGAGAGCGACATGAGCAGATTCATGGCTCGTTGCGGTTGGGTTTGCCGGTATTTGTCGGCGAAGTCCCGAATGGTTCGCCAGTTGCCGCGGCTCTTGACTAACAGAGCCTCTTCGGCCGCCGGACGACCGCCGTCAGGATGATAGAACGTGGCTTCGTAGGCGCGCCGCAGCGAATCTTCGTGTGCGGAACGACGCTGATTTTCGGCTTGCAGTTCCGCCGGCACCTCGGGAATGAGAACTCTCTCGGCGGGCGGCACTATGTCGAGCGTGCGGAGGTCGTCATCGACCGGCTCCGATATGGTTATGGTCACGGTGCGCTCCTTGCCGAACGACGCACGCTCGTAACCGAAGCGGCCGTCCTTCGAAGCCCATACCAGCATATCGCCCTTGCCTGCGGTGAGGAATGTGCGTCCGCGACGGTCGGTGTACTTCGAGGCCACGGTGTTGAATTCGGCGTAGTTGTAGATTTTGAAATCGACGCGCGCATCCTCCACGGGACGGCCGTCGGAATCCACCACGCGGAAATCTATGCGGTCGCTGCTGCCGTAGTTGTCGATGAGATTTATCTCGGTAAAGCAGCTCGTGCGCAGCATCACCTCTTCGGGTCCGCGATAGTCGCCGAAAGCACGGGTGTGCATCAGCATGGCTCGCGATGCGGGGGCGTTGAACCATCCTAAATTGAGGACCGCTTCGGGTTCGCACGCTCCGAGAAAATACCATTCGCCGTCGGCCCACGCCTCGACCCATGCATGATTGTCGTCGGTATGCGCCCAGCGGGGTGTGTAGACCTGACGTGCCGGTATGCCCACCGAACGCAGTGCCGCCACCGTGAATGTGGACTCCTCGCCGCAGCGTCCCAAAGCATTCTTCATGCAGGCCAGCGGGGCGAGGGTGCGTCCGTCCGACGGAGTGTAGGTGACGTGTTCGTGGCACCAGTGGTTCACCTCCAATATGGCCTCCTTCATGCCCAAACCCGCAACCCGCTCCTTAAGCTCTTCGTAGAATACCGAACGCGAATCGTCAAGCGGTTCGTTGTTCACACGCACCGGCAGCACGAAGTGACGGAACAGCAGCGACGGAATTTCGCCTCCCCACGGCATCTCCTCCTGCGCGCGGAAACTGCTCCGCACGTTGCGCAAATGAAACTCCACGGGATAGTCGGTGATGTCGGCCAGAGGCATATAGGCGTAGAGAAAACGCAAAGCTTCGGCTTCGCGGCCCTCTTCGAGCAGGTCGATGTCGCGCATGAACTCTTCGCCCACGAGTGCGCGTTTTTCGCTGTAGGCCGTCTCCACTGCCCGACGCGTTGCACGGTCGGGGATGAATGCGGATTCTGTTCCGCCGCATCCTGCGGCAAACATCGGCATGACTGCGATGATTGCAATAAGAAGTCTTTTCATTATTTCGGTAATTTTTTTTGAGGTTGTAACGCTGTGTGAGCCGAACGAACCGGCAAGCGAAGTTGCGGCGGCAGTGCTGCGGGCGGCATTTTCGCGCGCCGAGAAGTGAAATTCGCCGATACCAGTTTCGCGGCTTATGCGCAGTATGTTTTCGGCCGTAACTCCGCTGCCGGCCATTATGGCGATGCGTCCGCGTGCCTGATGATGCAGTTGTCGAAGAAGCGGTATGCCCTCTTCGGCTGTGAGCTGCTGTCCCGAGGTGAGCAGACTGTCGAATCCGAGTTCGATTATATCTTCGAGAGCCTGTTCCGGATTGCGGCAGCAGTCGAATGCGCGGTGAAAGGTCGCCGACAGACCTTCGGCCGCGGAGAGCAGATGCCGGCACAAGGGTTTGTCGATGTCGCCTTCGGGGGTAAGACAGCCGAAGACCACGCCGTCGGCTCCGAGTTTGCGTGCGGCTTCGATGTCGGCGGCCATACGTTCGGATTCAAGCTCCGAATAGGTGAAATCCCCGCCTCGCGGACGTATAATCACGTGCAGACGCGTCTTGCGGAGTACGCGGCGGGCCTGCATAATCTCGCCGAACGAAGGTGTGGTTCCGCCTTCGGGCATCGAGGCGCACAACTCCGCGCGGTCGGCTCCCGCCTCCTCGGCCGCCATGCAGCTCTCGACACTGTTGGCGCATATCTCGAATCGGTAACGGTTTTCCATCGAAAAAAATACATTTCTATTTCTGCATACAAAGATAATAAAATTTTCCAACTAAAAAATTAGTAAAATATTTGTTCATCTAAAAATTTAGTTCTATATTTGCATCGTGAAACTTGAACAAACCCCGAAAAACGATATATATATGGTAAGAAATGCACAGATGCTCACCAAAGGCGAAGAGGAGGTGATGCGGATTTTATGGATGCTGGGCGAGGCTACCGTAAATGAGATTATCGCCCGCATGGAGGAACCCAAACCCAAATATACGACGGTGGCCACCTTTATAAAGATTCTCGAAAACAAAGGTTTTGTCGCTCATCGCGCCGCAGGCAAAGGCTTCAGCTACTATCCGCTGCTCGAAAAGTCGGAGTATGCGGGCAGCGTGGCCAACAATCTGCTCTCGAACTACTTCAACGGCTCGCTCTCGCAAATGGTCTCCTTCTTCTCGCAGCAGGAGAATATCTCGGTGAGCGAAATGGATGAAATCCTCCGGATAGTGAAAGACCTTAAAAAATAGAGCCGCATGAAAGAGCTGATTACATATGTCGCGGAGGTCATCGTGTGTGCCGGCGTGTTCACCGTATTCTACTCGCTGCTGCTCGAGCGTCGCGTGAAATTCGCCCTCTGCCGCGGCTGGCTGCTCGCTTCGATGCTTGCCGCCGCCCTCATTCCGGCTCTCAGAATACCGGTGTGGGACGGCGGAACCGTATATATGAAACCGGAAGCCGTCATCGCAGAAACGATAACCGCCGAAACGGCCGATGAACGTCCGCCGTTCGATTTCGTTACGCTCTTTCGTGTCGTATACTTCGCGGGTGCCGCCCTTATGGCCGCAATTGCCGCCGCACAGCTGCTCCGCATGAGGCGTATGCGCAAAAATGCCGTCGAGGTGGAGTTCGGAGAGTTCCGACTGCTCAAAGTGAACGAAAAAATATCCTCGTTCTCATTCTTCAGGACCATCTTCGTCAGTGCCGACACCCCGGCCGAAGATCTGCCGGTAATCATAGCCCACGAATCGGGGCATATCCGCCATCGGCATTCGGCCGAAAGGCTTATGATGGAGCTGCTGAAAACCGCGCTCTGGTGGAACCCCTTCGTGTGGACGGCCGCACGCAGACTCATCGAAGTGCAGGAGTATGAAGCCGACAGCGAAGTCCTCGGCAAAGGATACGATTTGTCGAACTATATAAACACATTACTGAAGCATCTGTTCGGTTATAGTCCGGACATAGCCAACGGATTGCGGGATTCACTCACTAAAAAACGATTGAAAATGATGACACAAAGCAAAAACGGCAGATATGTTCTGCTTCGAATGGCGGCGGCCGTTCCGGTCGTTGCGGGATTGATGACGGCATTCTCGTTCACGGCCAAAGCCGCACGCGTGGCGACGGGTACCGAACCGCAGCCGCAAAAACTTTCCACCACGATAGTTGTAACCGGCGACGGCGAAGCCGCTGTTATGGAGGGCCGCGGATTGAATCCGTTGGTGATTATCGACGGCGAGGTTGCCGTACAGGGGGATTTGAATGCTCTCGACCCCGCAGCCATCGAGTCGATAACCGTACTCAAGGAGGAGACGGCCAAACGACTCTACGGCGACAAGGGCGACGTAAGCGACGGAGTGATTGTGGTTGCGACCAAGAGTGCCGCTGCGGCCGTTACGGCCGGACGTATGCCCGAATTCGTGAACAACGGTTCGCCCGAAGATTTCCGCAGCTGGGTAATGACCCGTATACGCTTTCCGCAGGAGGCTCTCGAAAACGGAGTTTGCGGTCGTGTGACGGCTTCGTTCGTGGTGGGCCGCGACGGAAGCGTGGGCGATGTCGGGATTCTGGCCTCGCCCGACGAAATGCTCTCGAACGAGGTCGCGCGCGTGCTGAAATCGTCGCCCGCATGGACTCCGGGTACCGAAAACGGCGAGGCTGTGGATGTAAGATTCACGATGGCCTTTGACTTCGCGGTCTCGACCCCCGACGGCATAATCGCTCCCCGAGCCGGCGAAGAATCGGAGATAATCGCTGTCGGTACCTCCGACAAGAGCGGTGCATCGGCTCCGCAGGTCAATATGCTCAACTCGGTAACGGTTGTGGGATACGGCAAATAACGGAACCGAACCGCACTAAAAAAAGCGGATTGCCTCTTTGCAATCCGCTTTTTTAGTTTATCGCTGCTCGACTTTGAAGTCGGTAATGCGGCTTCGGAACTCTCCCGACCGCCCCAAAGGAAAGACAAGCGTGGGAACATAGTTGGTCGAAGCCTTTTCGCCCCACCACTTTTTCTCCTGCTTCATCTCCTCGACCATGCGTCCGTCGATGTAGAGCCGCGTCGAACGATTGTCGCCCTCGACGGTTATCCTCATCTTGCGGCCCTCATGCAGACGATAGCCGAATCGGTTGAGATAGCCGTCGCGCGCAAAACCCAACATTCCGCTCACGGGGTCCGACAGATAGAAAACTCCGTCGAACGAACGCAGCAGTTCGGTGCCCCGCTTCTCGGCGGCACACTCTATGTCGAAGCTCACGCGGTAGTCGTAACCCGCCGCATCGACACCGGGGAACGGTTCGCTGTCGGGCAGAAGCTCCGCCGCAGCATATACCTCGTGCCACTCTCCGTCGGGCGCTCCAAGACGGCGGCTGCGGCCCGAAAGCTCGACCCCCGGAGCCTCGGCCACGCCGTAACGCTCACGGTCGAATTCCGCAAACGGCACTCCGGCACCGGCACCCGTCCACATCTTCACGGCCAAAGTCTGCATGGCGGGGAATGCGCGGTGATGAACGTCGCGATTCGAAATGCCGTTGCCCACATGGTCGTTCCATACGGCGAACATTCCGCCTAGAACCGACGGGTCTTTCTCGGGGAAGATTACTCCGTTGATGTTGGCCGGAGTCCAGTTCTCGTAGAGCCATTGGGTGTTGAGATAGTCGTAGTAGTAACCCGCCGCAGGCACGATGTAGACATAACGGTCGGGAATGCTGATGAGTTTGTATCCGAGGTCGGCCATTTCGCGCGGTTCGGCATAATCCTTCGACCACGAATGCATAATCACGTTGTCGATTTTGACCGGAGTCTCGCCGCGGGCGTGCGAGAGCGAACCCCATACGCAAGCCTGCTTGCCGAATTCCTCCACATAACGTATGTAGCGGTCGGTGAAGGCGCGGAACTTCTCGACGACCTCCTTGTCGCGATTCGAATATTCATCGGTGCCTATCGAGACCTTCGGACCCGCGAATACGGGGTCGTCGCCCGAAAGATATTCGGCCAGCAGAGCGTCGGTAAATTCGTAGGTGGCGGGATTGAAGAGGTCGAAATGGTCGGCGCCGTATTCAGTGCTGCCCAGTTCGGGCATATAGTGCGTGAATGCCAGCGTGTGTGCCGGAACGTCGATTTCGGGCAGAACCTCCACGTAACGCTTCGCCGACTCCTTCTGGAAGTCGCGGAATTCGGCTTTGGTGTAGTGTCCGTCCTCGGCCGCCAGACCCGGATAGGTGTCGCATTCGAGTCGGAATGCGGCGTAGGTCTTGCTCCAGTCGTTGTCGAAGAACTTTTTGAATCCGCAGTCGTTGAGGTGTACCTGCAGGAAGTTCATCTTGTAGTAGGCCATGATTTTGGAGTAAGCCTCGAGATACTCCATGGGGAAGAATTTGCGTCCGGTGTCTATCATGAATCCGCGGATGGCGTAGTCGGGCCAGTCGCGGACCGAACCGCAAGGCAGCTGCGCTTCGCCGTGCAGAGTCTGCGTGCGTCCGTTGTCGGCCATCTGCAGCAGCGTGCGGGTGGCCCAGTAGGCTCCGGCAGCCGCGGGCGACGAAATCTCGACACGTTTGCCGGTTTTGATGGTGTAGCCCTCGTCGCCGAGACTCTTGTCGGCCCTGACGGATATGACGATGTCGCCGTCGCGACCCTTGCCGGAGGTTATTTCGGGCGACAGACCGAACATCAGACCGAGGTCGGCAGCCAACTGTTCGGCGACGTTCTGCAGTTCGTCGTTGCCGGCAGGTATGACTATGCGGCTTGCGTCGGTGAGCGTGAGTGTGCCCTGCGCCCCTTTCCACTCCTTGAGTTCGGGAATCACGAAGGGTTTGTCGTTGATTTTGGCCGGTGCGGCCTGCACTGCGAATGACAGCAGCGTAAGCAGCAGCAAGACGGCTCTGTTTTTGGTGAAATTCATCG
Source organism: Alistipes sp. (assembly GCA_022511355.1). Classification (GTDB taxonomy): domain Bacteria; phylum Bacteroidota; class Bacteroidia; order Bacteroidales; family Rikenellaceae; genus Alistipes. The sequence goes on along the minus strand of JAFLRS010000011.1, from coordinate 13,441 downwards.
GTATAGCTTTTTTAGGTTGATAGTGCGGTTTTCAGATGCGGCGTATGGCTTTGAGCAGCGCCCATCCGCCGAAGAGCTGGAGCAGCATTCCCGGAATTCCGATTCTGAAATCCTGAAGCGCGGCCGCAAGCGAACCTGTTATAGCCCATTCGCCGAGTGCGCCGATGCACTGATAAACGGCTATGGTGAGGAGTATGGGCAGCAGAGCTACTTTCCGGAAACGTGCGGCCATGAATGCGGCTGCGAGAGCCAGAACGACCGATTTCAGCAGTATGGCGGGCAGTACGGCTGCGGCGGGCATACCGAAGAGGAGCGAATTTGCGAGGGGTGAAGCGACGGCTGTGAGCAGACCGGCTTTCCATCCGAATTTGTAGGCTGCGATGAGCGTAAAGAAGTAGATGGGCAGCAGAATAAAACCTCCGCGTGGTATGAAGTGGCAGAGTTGTGGCAGCAGGATGTTGCCTGCAGCGAATATGGCTGCAAAGAGATAGGTTTTGGTGTCGGAATATCCGAGCGAATAGAGTTTGGTGTCGGTAGCGTTCATAATATTGTTGTTTTTTAATCGAGAACGATAAGTTCATACTCTTGGCTTCCCAAATCTAAAGACTCTGCATTCTGCATTGTCTTTCAAAGTCCCCCTTTGTTAAAGGGGGATTTAGGGGGAATGTAAATATATCCACTTTGGAGCATTAAGTATCGGGTCTTCTAATCGAGTATAACAAGTTTATATTCTTGACTTCCCAAATCTGAAGACTCTGCATTCTGCATTGTCTTTCAAAGTCCCCCTTTGTCAAAGGGGGATTTAGGGGGAATGTAAATATATCCACTTTGGAGCATTGCGTATCGGGTCTTCTAATCGAGTATAACAAGCTCATACTCTTGGCTTCCCAATCCGAGAGATTCTGCATACTCCAAAGTATGCATCCCGTTTCTGGAGTCGATGCGTTCGATAAGGTCTGCTTTGCCGGGGTCGTCGGACGAGCGCACGAGATCGGTGCAGGCCCGGTCGAGGGCTACGGGGTCGAGCGAGGCGAGAATACCGATGTCGCACATTTGCGGTTCGGCGGGATGCGAGTCGCAGTCGCAGTCCACGGAGAGTCGGTTGGCGACGTTGATATAGAGGATTTTGTCGCCGCAGTGGTCGATGACGGCTTTTGCGGCTTCGGCCATAGATTCGAGGAAGTCGTTTTGCGGGGCGATATTTTTCCAGATGTCGGTTTTGGTTTTTCCGGCGGTATGAATCCAGCATTTGCCGGTGGAGGAGGCGATGCCTATGGAGATATTTTTGATAGCTCCGCCGAATCCGCCCATGGCGTGTCCTTTGAAGTGTGAGAGTACGACGGTGAAGTCGTAGTCGAGATAGTGTGCGCCCACGAAGTCTTCGGTGAGGTGTTTGCCACCGGTTACGGGCAGTACGGCATCGCCGTCGGCGTCCATTATATCGACGGGGGCTATGGCTGTGAAGCCGTGTTCTTGGGCGGCTTTGTAGTGGTCTTCGGTGCGGAGTCTGCGTCCTTCGTAGGCGGTATTGCATTCGACGATGGTGCCGTCGAACGACTGCACCAGATCCTTGATGAGGGCCGGTTGCAGGAAGTTGTGGCCTCCGGGTTCGCCGGTCGAGACTTTCACGGCCACTTTGCCTTGGGCTTTTCGTCCGAGTGCTTCATAGATTTTCACGAGGTTTTCGGGAGTAATCTCCTTGTACATATAGACCTTCGGTTTTTCGGCTGCCGATTTCTGCTGCGATGCGGCACATCCGCCTGCGAATGCGGCCGACATGATGGTTAGACCTGCCATAATTCGTAAAATTTTCATTTCAGTTTTCTGTTTTGAGTCAGTTTTCACAAAGATAGTTATTTTTTTACAATTTGCATGGGTCAGAAGCCGATGCTTATGCCGCCCATGGCTGTTGCGCGTGGCATGGGGTAACCGGCATTGATTTGATAGCGTTGTGCGAGGAGATTGTCGCCGCGAGCCCATAGCGAGAGCCACTTCGACACGCTGAACGAGATGCGCATATTCCACAGCACGAAGTTTTCGGTTGCGGCGGGCGCGGTGGAGGTGTAGAGCGTATTGATGTATTGGAGGCCGGTGGCGAGCATCCATCGTCGGTGGCGGTAGGCTATGCCTGCGTGCAGTTTGTGTTCGGGTGCTGCGATTACGGGGTATTTCATGTGCAGATAGGAGTAGTTGGCATCGAGACTCCATGAGGAGCCTATGTGCCATTCCAGTTCGGCTTCGACGCCGAGGTTTTCGATGCGGTTCTGATTCTCGTTTCGGGGGATGCCGTTCACCATTACGGTGGTTATCAGATTGTGTCCGTCGATGTAGAACAGATTGACTCCGTAGGAGAAGCGTCCTTCGAACAGCCGTTGCGAGAATGCGAATTCGTAGCTCCACAGACTTTCGGGTTTGAGGTCGGCGTTGGCTGGTTTGAACATATAGAGTTCCTTGATTGTTGGGTATCGGAAGCCTTTTGCCGCCGAGAGTTTTATTTCGGCCGCTGCGGGCAGATGAAACGAGATTCCTGCCTGCGGAACCCATTCGCCGCCGGCTTTGGAGTGGTGGTCGTAACGTATGCCGGCATCGAAGGTGAGCAGACGTCCTATGTGCTGACGGAAATCGAGATAACCGGCCAGTTCGTATTCGTGCGACTGATAGATGTCGGTGTAGTCGCCTGCTTTGTGCGTGAGTACATTTTGGTCGTTGCGGGTGTCGCGGAAGTAGCGGTTCCACGAGAATCCGCCGAAGTCGTAGTAGTCGAAGCCTATGGTGAGGCGGTTGCCCTTGAAGAGTTGCAGACTCTGATATAGCGACGCTCCGAACATACGGTCGCGCGAGTTGAAAAGATAGGCTTTGGGCGAGCCTCCGCGGAGGGGGTATCCGTCGTTGAGTTTGTGGTTGCCCCAGTTGTAGAAGAAACTCATGCCGCCCGAACTCTTTTCGTAGTCGTTCTCGACGGCGACGGAGGTCATTCCGCGGGTTACGTGCTGTCGGACTTCGGCCATGGGGTTGGTGACGGCTCCGGGATTGGAGGCGTTGAAGCGGGTCACGTCGATGTCGGTACGGAGGCTCCAGTTGTCGTCGATTTCATATCCCAGCTTGGCATATCCGCCATACTGTTCGAAGCCCATGCCGCGGCGATGTCCGTCGGTGCGGTTGTAGGAGAGCGAAACCACGCTTGTGAAACCGTTGTGCCGCACGCGGTTCACGGCTTCGGTCCGGAGGGTGTTGTAGGAGCCGTAACCGGCATTTATGCGGGTATCGACACCGTTGCCGTACATTTTGCGTGTAACGATGTTCACCACGCCGCCCATGGCATTGGAGCCGTAGAGAGTCGAGGCGGGACCTCGCAGCACTTCGACGCGTTCGGCGATGAACGACTGATAGGCGTCGGATATGGGGTGTCCGAAGAGTCCCATGTATTGCGGATGTCCGTCGATGAGGACCATCAGCCGTGCGTTGCCGCCGCTAAGACCGCGCAGCGATATTCCGCCTGCCGCGCCGTCGGAGACTCCGTATCCCATGATGCCGCGCTGCGTGACGAAGAGTCCCGGAATCTGTTCCGAGAGCAGCGGCAGCAGCGAAGCTTGCATTGAGTTTTCGATTTGCGGCCGTGCGACCACCGATACGGTCAGCGGCAGATGACGCACATCGGTACGGTTGCGTGTGCCTGTGACCACGACGTTTTCGATGTCGATGCGCCGCAGCGAGTCCGAGTCGTCGGATGCGGCGAAGGCGGGCGCGGACGCAATGACGGTCAGTGCCGCAAGACAAAGTTTTCGTATCATGATTCGGAATCGGATTTAAGCCCCCTTGTGCGCATGAGTCATGTCGGCGACGAACTTTTCGATGCGGGGCAGACACTCTTCGGCGGTTTTGCAGTCGGAGCAGAGGCGTTCGACGGGGCAGATGCCGGTGCCGGTGCGGTCGATGATGTTGGGGACCTCCACCGAGCATCGTACGTGTATTTTCGCCTCCTCCAACAGACGACGTGCCGGCGTGCTTATCACGTCGGCGAATACCTCCTGAAAACGGCACAGCACCATGAGTGCCGCCGCCCCTTTGCCCACCACTTTGTCGGCGATGAAGGCTCCGGCGGTGAATGAAGGCTCCTCGTGCAGAAGCTGCAACAGGTCACGCACTCCGCGACGGCGGAATATGCGTATCGTATCTTCGCGGCGTACCACGCACGAACACTTCTCATTGAAAAGCAGTGCTATGGCGTTGTTTCTCTCCTCTTCCTGTAAGTACATTTTTACCGAATAGCTGTTTTGCGGCAGCGTGAATCGCGCTGCGCGGCTGTTTGCAATAGTTTTACATTTGCATCGGGATGCAATATCCGTGCCGTGCGGGTCAGAATTCGCGACCCTGCTTCAGGTCTTCCACGAATTTGTCGATACGCTGCATCTGCCGCGGTATGTCGATATTCTGCGGACAGTGGGGTTTGCACTGATTGCAGGCTATGCATCGGTCGGCCTGACGCAGACGCGGTACGCTGCGGTCGTAACCCACCAGAAAGGCTTTGCGGGCTTTGCGGTAGCCGGCATCCTGCGACGAGGAGGGCATACGTCCTTCGTTGATGCACTTGTTGAAGTGGAGCAGAATGCCCGGAATATCGAGTCCGTAGGGGCAGGGCATACAGTATTTGCAGTCGTTGCAGGGGATTGTGGGGTATCGCAGCATGGCCTGTGCGGTCTCTTCGAGGAAGGCTTTGTCGTCGTCGGTCAGCTCTTCCAGCGGGCTGTATGTGCGCAGATTGTCCTGCAGATGTTCCATGTAGGTCATGCCGCTCAGCACGGTGAGGACGAGCGGTTCGCTGCCTGCGAATCGGAATGCCCACGAAGCCACGCTGGCTTCGGGTTTGCGCTGTTTGAGTTTGGCGGCAATGTGGTCGTGGACGTTCGACAGACGACCGCCCAACAGCGGCTCCATGATTACCGACGGAATGCCGCGCGAAGCGAGTTCGTTGTAGAGATATTCGGCGTCGGTGTTGCGCGTATTGACCTCTTTGGCGTGTTTCCAGTCCACATAGTTGAGCTGAATCTGCACGAAATCCCAGTGATATTTGTCGTGTTCGGCCAGCAGACGGTCGAACACTTCGATGTCGCCGTGGTAGGAGAAACCCAGATTGCCTATGCGTCCCGCTTCGCGTTCGGCAAGCAGGAAATCGAGAACACCGTTCTTTATATACCGCTCTTCGAAGGCTTCCATGCCGTTGCGGGAACCGGCGCCCATACCCACGCCGTGCAGCAGCAGATAGTCGATGCGGTCCACCTGCAGTTCGCGGAACGAACGGCGGTACATGGATATCGAGGCTTCGCGGCTCCACGTGTCGGGCGAGAAGTTCGAGAGTTTGGTGGCTATGAAGTACTTGTCGCGCGGATGACGGCTGAGGGCGATGCCCGTGGCGCGTTCCGAGAATCCGCGGCAGTAGGCGGGCGACGTGTCGAAGTAGTTTACGCCGTGTTCGATGGCGTAGTCCACCAGTCGGTTCACCATCTCCTGGTCGATGTCGTTGCCGTCTTCGCGCGCACTGCGGCCCGCGACCGTAGGCCAGCGCATACAGCCGTAGCCGAGCAGCGAAACTTTTTCGCCGGTTTTGGGATTGGTGCGGTATGTCATTTTGTCGGTGGGGACCTCGCCCTGCGCCGAACGGTCGCCGGTCACGAAGTTGTTTTTGGGGTCGCAGCCGGCAGCTGCCGCAACGGCCGTGACGGCGGCTCCCGCTCCGAGTCGCCGCAGAAATTCGCGACGCGATATGCCTTTGTCGTGTTTGTTCTCCATGTGTGTGGTTTTCCGCTAAATCGTTCTGTGATTTTCGTGTCCTTCGACGTAGATGGCGCCTATGGGTCGTGCGGGACACAGATTTTCGCACGCACCGCAGCCTATGCAGCGTTCGGTGTTGATGACCGGAATTTGAGGCGAGCTTTGGTTGCCGGCCTCGACCGGCACCATGGTTATGGCTCCCGACGGACAGTGACGCGCACAGTTGCCGCAGCTGACGCCGTCGCGCAGAGGCACGCAATTCTCCTTTACCCACACGGCGTGTCCGATTTGTATCGAGGATTTGTCGGCGGCATCGATGCGCGATATTGCGCTTGTGGGGCAGACCTCCGAACAGCGGGTGCATTCGGGCCGGCAGTAACCGCGTTCGTAGGACATTTCGGGGAGCATCAGCGATTCGAGCCGCGACGAGGGACGCAGAACTCCGTTCGGGCAGGCCGAAACGCAGAGCTGACACGAGGTGCAGTGAGCGGTGAAGTTGCGCAGACTGCGGGCTCCGGCGGGCACGATGCGTGTTGCGCGGTCGGGAATCTTCTTCCGCTCGATTGCGGCCAGACCTCCGTCCACGTGTTTCTCCTGCGCACGCAGAGCGCCCGAAGCGGCCATGGCGGCGGTGACGGTGAGGAATGCGCGTCGCGACATTCCCTGTTCGTTCGTTTCGTTCTTTTCGGCTCTTTCGCGTTCGGCTTTTATGCGGTCGGCCTTCTCGAAGGCTTTGGTTACGGGTCGGGGTTCGTAGAATATTGCATTCTGACGGCATTTGCCCAGACAGTCCATGCAGGCCACGCAGCGCGAATAGTCGATTTCATGCCGTTTCGAATCTATGCAGGCGGCTTTGCAGTTGCGGGCGCAGAGTCCGCAGCCGTTGCATCGGTCGGTGTCGATGGTCACACGGAAGAGGGAGTATTTCGAGAGTACGCCCAGCATCGTGCCCACGGGGCACACCGTATTGCACCATGTACGGCCGTTGCGCCATGCGAGGAAACCCACTCCGAAGAGGGTTGCGAGGGCGGTTGCGAGCGAAGCCAGACTCTTCATCCACACATCGACGCTGTAGAAGGCGTAGCTGTCGATGCGTTCGGCGATTAATGCGAGTGCGTTGTTGGCCAGCTGCCAGAGCGGAGCCAGCAGATTGGCCGCTATGCGTCCGTAGGCGCTGTATGGAGCGATGAGCAGAGCCGCTTTGTGTATGAGGAGCGAACCTCCGGCAATCATGGCTCCGGTGAATACGGCCAGCATGAGCCATCGCAGCCACGAAATGGCCGGAGAGTATGAGTAGCGGTTTTTCCTGGCGCGCCGTCCTGCGGCTGCGAAGAGGTCCTGCATGACGCCGAGCGGACATATCACCGAACAGTAGATGCGGCCGAACAGCAGCGTCAGAACGACGAGCAGGGCTACCACCGCGAAGTTGGCCGCAAGCAATGCGGGCAGCAGCTGCACCTTTGCGAGCCACCCGAACCATGCATGAACGGTGCCCGTGAAATCGAGGAACAGCAGCGTAATGGCGGTAAAGCACAGCAGTGCCGCTCCGATTCGAATTTTTCTCAACATTTTATTAAAAGTTTATTTTTCGTTTTGCATTGCCGTAACCCGTCTGCAATGCGTAAAGATATCAACCGTGTGCAAATGTAATAAAAAAAAGCAAAACCTCTGCAACGATGACAGAGGTTTTGCGTATGCGGACCATTCCTTGCGGAGTTACTCTGCGGGCTTGAGGTCGAGGAATGTCATCGCCCCCAGATTGCGCACCTTCTGCACCCAGCCTGCAAGCGTGACCGTCTGATTTACGTTTTCGGCCCTCAGCTGGCCGCACGTGTGAGTTCTGTACATATCGCGTTGAATTTTGGTTTTTTAGCTCTTGGTCCGACGTCCGTGCGGGAGGCTTTTGTGCCGGATGCCGGCAGGCGTCGGTGTCATTTTACCCGCAAAATTAGTTATTTTGCACGAATTGGCGAACTATTTTCGCGAATATTGCATACTTTTGCGACAGAAAAGGAACGGTTTATGACGGAAAGGTTGTCGCGCGAGGAGCAGAGGAGTCTCGACGAAAAAATGATGAGGCTCGCAATAAATGAGGCCCGCAAAGCGTTAAGTGAAGGAGAGGTGCCCATCGGGGCGGTGATTGCGGCCGGCGGAGCGGTCGTAGGCCGGGGTCATAATCTGGTCGAGACGCTCTGCGATGCCACGGCTCATGCCGAACTGCAGGCCGTGACGGCGGCTTCGGCGACGCTGGGAGGCAAGTATCTCAACGAATGCACGCTCTATGTTACGGTCGAACCGTGCCCCATGTGCGCAGGTGCCGTTGCGTGGAGTCAGGTGGGACGGTTAGTATACGGAGCCTCCGACCCGAAACGGGGATACACCACCGTGGGAGGTGCCATCCTGCATCCGAAAACCGTGGTCGAATCGGGCGTGCTGGCGCAAGAGTGCGAAGAGCTTGTAAGAGGTTTTTTCGCCGATTTGAGGCTATAATTTTGAAATAACGATAAAAAGGCATAAATTTGCAGAGCGGAACGGGTTCCGCAAACCGACAGAAGCAAAACAGGTTACGAACAATAAAAAACGTGTAAAAATGAAAAAGTTGTTTTTAGCGGCGGTCGCTCTTATGACCGTGTGTGCCGTAAACGCACAAAATGATTTGATTCAGCAGTTCAACGACGGAGTTGCGGCTATGCAGGGAAAAGATTTCTCGACGGCTGTGGACCTCTTCGACAAATTCGTGGATGATGCCATGGATTCCGAAGACCCCACGGTGCTTAACTGCGTGGCTACGGCCAAAAAATATATCCCCGTCGGATATCTGAATCTGGGTCTGAAGGCTGCGGGTCAGAAGGATTACAATGCCGCTGTCGAAAATCTCAATACCGCTTCGGAGCGTGCCGAACTCTACGGCGAAACACAAACCCAGACCAAAGCCAAAGCAGCTCTTGCCAAGGTTTATCAGGTGCAGGGCGGCGAAGCCTTCAACAACAAGGACTATGCAGCTGCCGCAGCCGTATTCGCAAAGGGTTACGAGGCCAACCCCCGCAACACCGACATGGCTCTCAACCTCGCCATGAGCTACTGCGAATCGGGCGAGTATGAAAAGGGTATGGATGTGTACCGCAATCTGGCCGGCATGAATCCCGACCGCTATAAGGAGGTTATCGACAAAGCCAACGAAATGATGGCCCTCTACACCAACAACGAGGTTGCCAAATTGCAGGCTGCCAACGATTACGACGGTATCGTGTCGATGACCGAGACGATGCTCGCCGCCAATCCCTACGATGCTCTTGCCCACAAGGTTCGTTTGCAGGCATACAACGGCATGAAGAACTACGACAAGGTTATCGAACTGGGCGACGAGAGCGCCGATGCTCAGGTCAATGAAGCCGACCGCAGCGATATCTACTTCCTCGTGGGTGCCGCCTACAACGTGAAGGAGAACAAGGACAAGGCTGTGGCTTACCTCAAGAAGGTGACCTCCGGTTCGAATCTCGATGCCGCGCAGAAGTCCATCGCTGACCTTACGAAATAGTATTTATTAAAAATATATCCGAAGCGCGGATCGGGCGACATCGGGCCGATCCGCGCTTTATCGTTACGAATCTATAATCATGAAACTCCAAACCCTGCGAAACAACCTCCGCAACTCCTCGCTTGCAGCCAAAGTCGGATACGGATTGGGCGATATGTCCTCCTCGATGTTCTGGAAGGTCTTCGCCGCCTATCTGCCGTTCTTTTACTCGACGATTTTCGGTCTGAGTCTGGTCGATGCCACATTCCTCATGCTTCTCACCCGCGTGTGGGATGCCGTCTCCGACCCCATGATGGGCGTTATCGCCGACCGTACCTCCACCCGCTGGGGCAAATACCGACCCTATCTGTTGTGGTGCGCACTGCCTTTTGCCGTGTGCGGCGTGCTGCTCTTCACCACGCCCGATGCCGCCTACGAATGGAAACGCATATGGGCCTATGCGACCTACATACTGATGATGACCGTCTACACCGCCATAAACGTCCCCTACGGGGCGATGCTCGGCGTGATGACCAACGATTCCGACGAAAAGACCGTCTTTTCATCCTTCAGAATGTTCTTTGCCTATGGCGGCAGTTTCATCGTGCTGGCGGGCTGGGAGCCTTTGTGCCGAATGTTCAACCGCCTGCGCGGACTCGATGTCGCGGTCAATGACTCCGCCTCGTGGCAGTATGCCATGATTGTGGTGGCCGTATGCTGTGCCGTGCTGTTCCTGCTCACCTTCGCCCTCACGCGCGAAACGGTGAAAACGGCACCCAAAACCAGTTCGGTGGCCTCCGACCTCGGTTCGCTCTTCAGAAACGCTCCGTGGTGGATTCTGCTCGGCGGCGTACTCTTCTTCAACTTCTTCAATGCCGTGCGCTATACCGTGGGTCCCTTCTTCTTTGCGAGCGTCGTGGGCGAGGGAGCCGCACTGCCTCTCTTCTCGGGCGAACTGCTCTTCTATGCGGGCATATTCTTCGCCGTGGGCGAGGTTGCCAATATGGCGGGCGTGTCGATGACTCCGGCCATAACCCGTCGGGCCGGCAAAAAAAGCACTTTCATCGTGAGTCTTGCCGTGCTGGCGGTGTTGAGCGTCGCTTTCTTCTTCGTGCCCTGCACTCCGGCCGGATATTGGGGCATGATGCTGCTTCAGGTGGTGATTTCGGTCGTTACGGGAATAGTCGCGCCGTTGGTGTGGAGTATGTATGCCGACATCGCCGACTATGCCGAACTGAAGTTCGAAACCGTATCGACGGGTCTGATATTCTCGTCGTCGTCGATGGCCCAGAAGTTCGGCGGAGCCGTGGGCGGTTCGGCCGTTACGGCCATTCTGGCGGCTGTGGGCTACAATACGGCTGCCGATGCCGTGCAGAGCGAATCGGCATTGATGTGGGTGCGGGCGGTTATGGGATTGCTGCCGGCGGCGGTGGCTCTGCTGTCGCTGCTCTTTGTGAGCTTCTATCCGCTGACCTCGCAGCGAATGAAAAAGATTCGCGACGAATTGATGATAAAACGAGTCTGAAAAAAAAAGAATCCGATTTCCCGGATTCTTCTTTTTTACATATTTACGCGTGCGAGGTTACCTTCTGTTGCGTCCTTCTTTGGCCTCGATGCATTCGGTTGCGTGAGGCACGCGCAGCAGACGTTCGCGCGGAATGAGTTTACCCGTGGTTTTGCAGATGCCGTAGGTTTTGTTCTCGATGCGGATGAGCGCCATTTCCAGATTGCGGATAAATTTCAGCTGATGCGTGGCCAGACGTCCGTTCTCCTCTTTGGAGAGCGTCGAGGCACCCTCTTCGAGTACCTTGTAGGTGGGCGAAGTATCCTCGGTGTCGTTCGAGGAGGTGTGGGTAATGGTCGAGCGCAGCATATCGTAGTCGGCTTTGGCCGCCTCGAGCTTCTGCAGAATCACCTGACGAAACTCTTCGAGTTCATCGTCGCTGTATCTCGTTTTTTCAATCTCTGCCATAATTTCGTACTTTTTAGCTTGTCGAATCGTAAAGTTACGCAAAATTTACCGATATCCAAATCTTTTATTGAAAAAATCGGATGTTGTATCAGAGGTTTTTCAGAAACGCGCTTATATACCTTAATGCACCATAATATATAATCGTATTCGGCATTTTTATATTTTCGTTATTGCTATACGTAGCGGCGTTTCGTCTATTTCGCTTTCAACGACGAAGGCTCCTGCGGGTTCGGCCGCACACTCCACGCTTGTGGCGAGGGTCTGCGAACCTATGTAACCTGCATATTCGGCCACGGCGTCGGTGACGGCGGCCGAAGCTTCGATTTCGACCCTGATTTTGTCCGTAACCTCCAATCCCGAATCCTTGCGGATATTCTGAATACGGTTTATCAATTCGCGGGCCACACCTTCACGCCGCAGTTCTTCGGTGACGGTGATGTCGAGAGCGACGGTGAGTTTGCCCTCCGAAGCCACGAGCCAGCCCGGCATATCCTCCGAGGTGATTTCGAAATCGGCGAGGGTGAAATCTATGCGCTGACCCTCGATTTCGATGTGGGTAAGGGTTCCGTTCTCCACTTCGGCAATCTGTTCCTGACCGAACTGAGCCACCATTGCGGCAATCTGCTTCATGTAGCGGCCGTAGCGGGGACCCAAAGCCTTGAAGTTGGGTTTTATGCGTTTGGTGATGAGTCCGGCGGTCTTCTCGATGAGTTCTATCTCCTTGATATTGACTTCGCTCTTGATAAGATTCTCGACGGCGCGGATATGTCCTGCGGTTTCGGGGTCGAGTACGGGCACCAGAATCTTGGTGAGCGGCTGACGCACTTTGATATTGACCTTGCGTCGCAGAGCCAGCACCATCGACGATATGCGCTGTGCCAGCGACATCATATCCTCGAGCGATTTGTCCACGGCTGCGGTGTCGGCTTTGGGGAAGGTCGAGAGGTGTACGGAGCCGCTGTTGTCCTGTCCGCTGACGGCGTTGAGGTCGCGGAATATGCGGTCGGCGATAAACGGAGCGAACGGCGCCGAGAGTCGCGCCACCGTATCGAGACAGGTGTAGAGGGTCTGATACGCAGCGAGTTTGTCGCGGTCCATAGTGCCGCCCCAGAAGCGTTTGCGGTTGAGCCGGACATACCAGTTCGACAGATTCTCGCCCACGAAATCCTGTATGGCGCGTGCCGCAGGCGTGGGGTCGTAATTCTCGAGCGAACGTGTAACCTCGGCGGTGAGGGTGTTGAGCAGCGAGATTATCCAGCGGTCGATTTCGGGCCGTTCGGCCAGAGGAATCTGCTCTTCGCGGCCCGTGAATCCATCCACGTTGGCGTAGAGGGCGAAGAACGAATAGGTGTTGTAGAGCGTGCCGAAGAATTTGCGTCGCACTTCATCCACGCCTTCGGTGTCGAACTTGAGGTTGTCCCACGGCTGCGAATTCGAAATCATGTACCAGCGAACGGCATCGGGACCGTATTTGTCGAGAACCTCGAAGGGGTCCACCGCATTGCCCAGACGTTTCGACATCTTGTTGCCGTTCTTGTCGAGTACCAGACCGTTCGAGATTATATTCTTGAAGGCCACCGAATCGAAAAGCATTACCGCTATGGCGTGCAGCGTGAAGAACCATCCGCGGGTCTGATCGACGCCCTCGGCGATGAAGTCGGCGGGGAATACGTCGGAGAACTTGTCCGCATTCTCGAAGGGGTAGTGCAGCTGCGCATAGGGCATGGCTCCCGAATCGAACCACACGTCGATAAGGTCGCTTTCGCGGCGCATCGGCAGTCCCTTCGACGACACCAATACGATGTTGTCCACATAGGGTTTGTGCAGGTCGATGTTGTCGGTCGAATAGTTCTCGTCCGACATATCTCCGGGTTTGAAATTCCTGTAGGGGTTTTCGGTCATGAAGCCTGCGGCTATCGACTTTTCGATTTCGGCCACAAGCTCTTCGGCCGAACCTATGCATTTGAGTTCGGTACGCTCTTCGTCGGCCCATATGGGCAGAGGCGTGCCCCAGAATCGCGAACGCGAAAGATTCCAGTCCACCAATCCCTCGAGCCACTTGCCGAATCGGCCCGAACCGGTATATTCGGGCTTCCAGCGAATGGTGCCGTTAAGTTCTATCATGCGGTCGCGCAGAGCCGTCGTGCGGATGAACCACGAATCGAGCGGATAGTACAGCACCG
>JAFLRS010000109.1 GCA_022511355.1 Alistipes sp. | reverse complement strand
GCGTGAGCAACGAAAAGAAACGAACGTTTCTTAAAGGGGGATTTAGGGGGAATGTGAATATAAAAAGGAATATATTCACCCTCACTTTTGTAAAGTGAGGGAATGTGAATATGAATAAGACAAAAGGCTTTAGCCTTTCTGTCATCTTGAGCGAAACGAACGCAGTGAGTGCAGTCGAAAGATCTGTTGCCATAGAGCAGTCAGTAAGCAGTTCGCGTTACTTTCCGCAACTGCGTATCATCTAACAGATCCTTCGATTCCGCTTCGCTTCACTCAGGATGACAAGGGGATTTTATGCTACGCTCGGAATGACAAGGGTAATAAAAAAACGCCAATGGCATTATAATAGCCCTGCAGTGCGAATTTATTGCAATACTTTGTGGTGTTTTATTATTTTTTTACTATATTTGCCAAGTCATCAGTCATTGTTTGCGGCGTGATGATGCTTGACTCAAGCAGATAACAGACTAATATTTTTTAACCAACCACATCGTATTTATGAAAAAAATCATCAATCATGGGGGGGGTATTTTCAACTTTTCTGAATGCCGCTCCCTGTGCAGTGAAGCGTGCTTTGCCGATATTGGGTATGGCTGCGGCAATAATGTTCGGCAGCTGCAGTAAAGATAATGACGCTGAACAGACTCCGAAATTTGAGCGTACATTTATTTGGGGTCGTAATATAAACTCGAAATTACTTGCTCCGATAGTCGCAGAAACGGCCGACTCCGCACAGGTTGCAAAGGTTATTCTGCAAAGCGATGGTGCTTCTTTTGGTGGGCTTACTATTTCTAATATTCTTGAAAATGGGGTATTGCCGCTGATTGAAGCTTGTTCGCCAAAGGGAAAGGCAAAGTTGGTTTATCAGGGCGATATTGTCCGTGCGGGGATGTATAAGGATGGCTTGTATGCACCATATGAAACCTACCAGGCGGACAGTGCTACGCTGGCCAATCTTGGCTATCGAATAGTCGATCCCTATTATACACGATAAAAACGGATTATCCGTTTTTATCGCAAATACTTTCTTACGGCGCGATTTCCTCGCATCGGTCGTCGTCAGTTTCGCAATAATTCGCTACCTTTGCCTTGTCAAACAGAAGAGAATCGGCTATGAGAAGTTTTGCCAGCGACAACAATTCGGGAGTGCATCCCGCAGTGATGGAGGCCATAATAGAGGCCAACACCGACCATGCGACGGGTTACGGCGACGACCCGTGGACCGAGAGAGCCACGGCGGTCATAAAGCGGCATTTCGGAGCTGCGGCCGAGCCGTTTTTCGTTTTCAACGGCACGGGGGCCAATTCGGTGGCTCTGCAGGCTGTTACACGTCCTTTCAACTCCATTCTGTGCGCCCGAACCGCCCATATATATGTGGATGAGTGCGGAGCCCCCGCGCGGATGACGGGATGTGCGGTGATACCCATAGACGCACCCGACGGCAAACTTACGCCCGAACTGCTGAAACCGCATCTGAACAATTTCGGTGTGTGTCACCATTCGCAGCCGAAGGCGGTATATATTTCGCAGGTCACGGAATTGGGCACGGTCTACACCATCGACGAGATTAAGGCTCTGGCCGGACTGCTGCACGGTTACGGAATCTATCTGCACATGGACGGCGCACGTTTGGCCAATGCCTGTGCGGCACTCGGATGCTCGATGAAGGAGGTGACGGTCGATGCGGGTGTCGATATATTGAGCTTCGGCGGAACGAAGAACGGCATGATGATGGGTGAAGCCGTAATATCGTTCCGGCCTGAAGTGACTGAAAATCTGCAATATTACAGAAAACAATCGGCGCAGTTGGCTTCGAAGATGCGATATTTGTCGGCGCAGTTCGTGCCCTATCTCGAGAATGGACTGTGGCTCGAAAATGCGCGTCATGCCAACGAATGCGCCCGCCGTCTGGCGGAGCGTCTGGCTTGTCATCCGCAGGTGAAGTTCACGCAGAAAGTCGAATCCAATCAGCTGTTTTTCACGCTTCCGACCGCGACGGTGCGCAGGTTGCAGGAGCGTTATTTCTTCTATTTCTGGAATGAATCGATAAACGAAGTGCGTCTTGTGACGTCGTGGGACACCACCGACGAAGATATCGAAGGTCTGCTCGGGGTGCTGTCGTGTTAGCTAACTTATGGATTTGCGGTCGGGATTCATGATTTCGTCCGATTCGGCCTCCATCTCCTCCTGAAGCATGACCATCGCTATGGCCCGTTCGGCGACCGTGAGATAGGGTTCGTTGGCATCGGGTGCGTTGGACGAACCGAAAAGCGTCGGCATATTCCATTGCAGCTGAATGTCTATTACGACCTGTTTAATGTAGTCGAAGGGAACGACCTCCGACAGTACGATTACCGCATCGACATCGGTGTATTCGGCGAAGAACTGAACGCCCATGGGGATGTCGTCTTCGAGTGGTACGCGGCGTATTTTGATATTTTGTTCGATGCATCCTGCCGCCATGAGTCCGCCCACGACTTCGGAGATCATGGTTTCGGCGAACTGGTTGTCATCCACACACAGAATACCGAACATCTTGTCGGCGAGCGACAGATGTTCGGTCTCCATGATTGTAGATTGGCGGAAATTTTTCATTGTTTATTCTTCGGCACCTGCGAGTTTCTCGGCGTCGCGGGCTTCGGGTGAAGCGGGATAGCGGTTGAGAATCTGCATGAAGGCTTCTTTGGCTTCGCTGTGTTTGCCGAGAGCCTTCAGAGCTATGCCCTGCTTGCGCAGATAGAGCGGAGCCGTATAGGAGTTGTCCGAAGCTTTCACGGCTTTGGCGTAGAGTTTCACGGCCTTGTCATACTCGCCGAGTTCGACTGCGATGTCGCCCTGCAGACCGAGATTCTGTGCATTGACAATCTGACCTGCAAGACCGCTGACGGGCGAATATTTCGACAGATAGTGTGCTGCGTCGTCGAGGTTTCCGAGGTGGAGGTAGCAGATGCCTGCATAATGTTTTGCGAGGTTGCCCGAGGGAGTCGAGCCGTAGGAGCCGATAACATCGAGGAAACCTGCACCGTTTTCGTCGCCGTTGAGAGCGAGTTCATAATCGGGATTGGCGGCCTCGAAGCGGTACTGCGCCTCCGAAATCATGTCGGCAGCCTTTTCGATGCGGGGCTGAGCCACGAATTTGTGATAGCAGTATGCGCCGCCTGCGATTACGAAAATGGCTGCGAGCGTGCAGATTACGAGTTTGGTGTTGTTTTCGAAGAATGCTTCGGTCTTGCTGACTGCCTCTCCGATAGCTGCCTCCTGGGGCATTACATTCTGTTTTGCCATAAATGTATCTTTTTCGTTTGTTGTTTAATTCGGTTGCTTATTTGCGTTCAATCGACAAAAATACAATATTTTTTTTGCAATTGGAGGTTTTGACGGCCGTTTTTTTTCAAAATGTGCAAAATTGCCCCGCCGTAATGACGATGTGCGGCATCATGATGCTGACGTGCGGGGTTTCGGAAAAAATTTCGTACCTTTGAGGTCGGAGGATTAGCAATTATGTATCTGAAGAGACTGTCGCTCATCAATTTCAAAAACATAGCCCAAACCGACCTCGTTTTGGGCGAGGGTATAAACTGCTTTACGGGCGACAACGGTGCCGGAAAGACCAATGTGCTGGATGCGGTGTATGTGTTGTCGATGAGCAAGTCGGCGACGGGCATGACCGACGGTCAGTGCGTGCGTCACGGCGAGAATTTCTATGTGGCAGAGGGCGAGTATTTCTCCTCCGACGGCCGCCGCGAACAGATTGCTTGTTCATTTATGCGTGGTTCGGGCAAGACTTTGAAGCGCAACGGCAAGGTCTACGAACGCCTTTCTGACCATGTCGGCCTTATTCCCATAGTGATAGTGGTTCCGTCGGATACGATGCTTATCAGCGATGCGGCCGATGAACGCCGGCGTTATCTGAACAGTTTCATTTCGCAGTTCGACCGCTCGTATCTGGAGGCTCTGATGCGTTATAATGCGGTGTTGGCGGAGCGCAACCGTTTTCTGAAAACGTCGTCGGACGAGTCTATGCTGGAGGTGTACGATGCCCAGCTCGCGGCTCACGGAACAGTCATTCATGCCCGCCGCGCCGAGATTCTGGAGCGGTTGCAGCCGGTGGTTGCGGAGTATTACGAGGCATTGTCGCCCGACGGCGAGACGATAGATTTGCGATACCGTTCGGAGCTTAACGAGGCTCCGTTCGCCGATATTCTGCTGCGTGCGCGACAGAAGGATGCGGTGAATGAATTTACCACGTCGGGCGTGCATCGCGACGATATAGTGTTTTCGATTGGAGGTCAGCCGTTGCGTCGTTTCGGTTCGCAGGGTCAGCAGAAGTCGTTTTTGATAGCTTTGAAGTTGGCTCAATATTCATTGATTTCGGAAATCAGCGGCGAGCGTCCGATTTTGCTGCTCGACGATGTGTGCGACAAGCTCGACGAAAAACGAGTGGAACGTTTGGCGAAATTGGTTTCGGGCGAGCGTTTCGGTCAGATTTTCATTACGGACTGCAATGAGCAGCGATTGCGTTCGTTGTTGGAGCGTGCGGATTGCGAATACAGTCATTATGCTGTCCGAGAGGGGGAGGTGCGGATATGAAGCGTACTGAACCGAAGAGTGTAGGGGCGTTGTTCGAGGAGTTGTTCAATTCGCCTGACATTGCGGCGAAGATAGCTGAAGGATGTTTGCCGGATACATGGCGCGAGGTTGTTGGCGAGCGGATAGCTGGCATGACGAGTCGTATCAGTTTGCAGCGCGGGGTGTTGTATGTTCATGTAGAGTCGAGTGTAATTCGTTCGGAGTTGATGATGCGTCGATATGCTTTGCGCGACGCTCTCAATGCGCGTTCGCGTGTGCCGATAGTTAAGAAT
>JAFLRS010000108.1 GCA_022511355.1 Alistipes sp. | reverse complement strand
AACATCATCAACAACCGCAACAACATCCCCTTCATCATCACCGACGAGAATCTGCGTGTGGTGTCGTCGCACCTCATCGACGAGCATATTATCGCCGACGCGGAGCTGCTGCGGCGCGAAATCGACCGCTTTACGGCCGCCAATACCCCCATAGTGGTGCGGTTCTGGTGGACCGACGACCACAATCATATAATATTCTACGGCAAGTCGGGACTGCTCAAGTCGCTCTACTGGTTCCCGTTCCTGCAGATGATGGTCATCATCATCTTCAGCGTGATGGCCTTCGTGGCCTTCAGTTCGGCCAAACGCGACGAACAAAACCGCGTATGGATAGGTCTTGCCAAAGAGACGGCGCATCAGTTGGGAACACCCACTTCGTCGCTGCTGGGCTGGATGGAGTATCTGCGCAGTCAGGGCATCGACCCCGCAGCCGTCGATGAGATGAACAAGGATATCACACATCTGATGAAGATTGTGGACCGTTTCTCCAAAATCGGCTCCGAAACCCCGCTCACGACCGCCAGCGTCAATGAAACGGTGGGCGAATCGGTCATGTACTTCAGCAAACGCATTCCGCGCAACGTGACCCTCGAATACAACGGTCTGGCCACGGCTCCGGTCTATGCCGCGCTCAACGCCGCCCTGTTCGAATGGGTGGTGGAAAATCTGCTCAAAAACGCCCTCGATGCGTTGCAGGGCCACGGTTCGATAGACGTACACATCGCCTCCGACGACAAACGCGTATGGATAGATGTAAAGGATACCGGCAAGGGTATACCCAAAAACAACTGGAAACGGATATTCGAACCCGGATTCACGACCAAAACCCGCGGCTGGGGTCTCGGACTGTCGCTGTCGCGCCGAATAATCGAGGAGTATCATCACGGCAAGATTGCGGTTACGGAGTCGGAAATCGGCCACGGAACCACCATAAGAATAACTCTGCGGAGGGCATTCCGCAACGATGAACCATGACAGGTCAAGAGATGACATACGATTTTGCGGAGTCGGCCGCAGCGATGTTCGGAGAGGCTTCGGAGAGAGTCTTCGTCCAAACAGCCGCCGAGACCGTCGAGACGGCGGCATGGCAGTCGGTGAGCGACGAGCCGGCATTCCAGCTGCTTGCCGTCGTTCTGCTGTTCTGCATAGCGCTGCTGCTGAGTCACCGCTACGAACTGCGCGCACTCATAAGCGGATTGGGCCGCAGTTTCGCCGAGGATTTCGACTCGAGCCGCAAACTCACGCCTCTCACCAACGGATTTTTCAACATAGCGGCCCTCACGGGGGTGGTCGCCATAACGCTCGTGATGGTGAAATACTCGATGCTGTGGCTGCCCGAAGAGGCACTTCGCGACATCGACCCCGTATGGGCGGTGCCGGCTGCGGCTGCGGCGGTTTTGGCGGCGGTGTCGGCCGTTACGCTCTACGAATGGACGGTAATCAAGGCGGCGGGGTTCATCGGCGGCAGCCGCGATTTCGCCGATACGCTGCTCTATGTCAAACGCGCCTGCTTTTCGCTTGCAGCTCTGATGCTTTCGCCCGTAATACTGCTTTCGGCACCGGCGGCGGGTCACAGCCGAATGTGGCTCTATACTATTGCCACTGAGTGCATTATACTTTTGCTGATTTTTCTGAAGGAAACTTTGCTTCTGTTTGTTCGCAAAAAAATTCCGATTTTTCAATGGTTTTTGTACCTTTGCGCCGTCGAAGCCTTTCCGCTTACATTGATTTGCGCTTCGATCGCAAGATTAAGGTAACGAAAAGTATGACGTTGAAAGTACGAAAGATATTGGTTTCACAGCCCCGTCCTGCCATCATCGAGAAATCGCCTCTGCATGAGCTCGCCCTCAAGTACGGAGTGACGCTCGATTACGTTCCGCTCATCAAAGTCGCCGGCGTAACGGCAAAGGACTTCCGCAGTCAGCGCATCGACATCCTCTCGCATACCGCCGTGATATTCACGTCGCGCACCATTGTGGACAGCTTTTTCCACATCTGCGAGGAGTCGCGCATCACAGTCCCCGAAACAATGAAATACATCTGCACGACCGAGGCCATTGCCCTCTATCTGCAGAAATACATAGTCTACCGCAAACGCAAAATTTCGTTTGCCGACGGCTCGTTCAACGGACTGATTGAACTCATAGTCAAACACAAGGAAGAAAAATTCCTGCTGGGTCTGAGCGAGCCTCACAAACCCGAACTCCCCGAAACGCTCGAACGGCTGAAAATCAACTTCGACCGCGCGATTCTGGCACGCACCGTCGCCGCCGACACCCAAGGAGTCAATCTGTCGGAGTACGATATGCTGCTGCTCTACTCGCCGTGGGACATCAAAGCCATCGGTCAGCGGCTCGACCCCGAACATATGCCCGCTTTGGCTACATTCGGAAACGGAACGCTCAAAGCCGCCATCGAAGCCGGACTCACGGTTATGGCCGGAGCCCCCATGCCGGGCATACCCTCGATGGTCAAGGCCGTGGACCTCTATCTCGACAATCTGGCCAAAGGACGCCCACAGCAGCCCGTAGCCCTCGTCGAGGACGGCAAAACCGAAGAGTTTATCCGCAATCAGCAGAACAAACTCGCCCGCAAATCGAAACCCAAAACTGCGGCCGCCGAGGATAACAAACAGTAAATGACCCGATTCGGTCTGCCATACGCCGAACGTCTGCGCTCATTCGGAGCCGTGCGCCGCCTGTTTCAGAGCGGACACGGAGGTTTCATCTATCCCTTCCGATACATACTCTTCGCCGAACCCGATGAACAATTCTCGGTGCGCGTACTCTTTTCGGTGCCCAAACGCAACCACAAACGGGCCAACGTGCGCAATCTGCTGCGGCGACGCACCAAAGAAGCCTACCGGCTCAACAAAGAAATTATCCACGGCTGCGGCAAAAATATCTCGGCCGATGTGGCTCTCATCTATTCGTCGAAGGAGATTTGCGACTACAAAACCATCGAAAATGCAATCAAACGAATTCTGGCAGCAGTCGTCAGCGATTTTTAAGCGATGCCTCAATGCCCCGCTGCTGGCCCTCATATGGGTCTACCGCAACTGCATATCGCCATTCACTCCGCCCTCGTGCCGATACACACCCACCTGCTCGCAATATGCCGTCGAAGCTCTGCGCAAATACGGTCCGCTCAAAGGTTCGTGGCTCACGCTGCGCAGACTGCTGAGATGTCATCCGTGGGGAGGCAGCGGATATGACCCCGTACCGTAAATTTTTACGGCCGCGAACTTGATAATTGCAAAAAAAAGATTATTTTTGCACAATATATACTATAATTTAATATCAACCTAAAAAACCGATGAAAATCATGAAAAGAATTTTCGCATTTGCGACCATTTGCGCCGTTGCGTGCGTGATGCTGGCATCGTGTTGCGGCGACGGCGGCAAAAACTACCGCATCGTAAACGGCACAATCGTATTCAATGAACCCAAACCCGCTCCCGGACAGCAGGATATGCTCGCATTCGCGGCAGATCCCATCGAGACCGTCCGCGTGGGATTCATAGGCTTGGGTATGCGCGGCGCCGACGCAGTGGTTCGCTTTACCAACATCGATAACGTGGAAATCAAGGCTCTGTGCGACCTGCTCCCCGAACGCGTAGAAAAATCGCAGAAGAAACTCGCCGCACGCAACTTCCCCGAAGCCGACGGCTATTGGGGCGAAGAGGGCTGGAAAGAACTCTGTCAGCGCGACGATATCGACCTCGTTTACATCTGCACCCCGTGGCAGAATCATGTCGAAATGTCGGTCTACGCAATGGAACACGGCAAACACGTAGCCGTAGAGGTTCCCGCCGCACAATCCGTCGAGGAGTGCTGGCAGCTCGTAGATACCTCGGAGCGCACGCGCAAACACTGCATGATGCTCGAAAACTGCGTGTACGACTTCTTCGAAATCACTACCCTCAACATGGCTCAGCAGGGTCTGTTCGGCGAGATTCTCCACACCGAAGGAGCCTACATCCACAACCTCGAACCCTTCTGGGATATGTATCAGGGCAACTGGCGTCTCGAATTCAACCAGCAGCACAAAGGCGACGTTTACGCTACGCACGGCTTCGGCCCCGATTGCCAGCTGCTCAACATCCACCGCGGCGACAAACTCGACTACCTCGTGGCTATGGATACCAAATCGACCGTGGGACTCAAAACCGCACAGGAAAAAATGGGCGTCGATGAATTCGCCAACGGCGACCAGACCTCGACCCTCATCCGCACCGAAAACGGCAAAACCATTCTGCTGCAGCACAACGTCTACACCCCGCGACCCTACGACCGTATGTATCAGGTGGTCGGCACTCGCGGCTTCGCACAGAAATATCCCGTTTCGGGCTACGCTTTCGAGAAAACACAGCTCACCGCCGAAGATTTCGACCACGAAAACCTCTCGTCGCACAGTTTCGTTCCCCGCGACATCAAAGAGAAACTTATGCAGACATACAAACACCCCATCGTTCGCGATATCGAGGAGAAAGCAAAGAGCGTAGGCGGTCATGGCGGTATGGACTTCATCATGGACTATCGTCTTGTCTACTGTCTGCACAACGGTCTGCCCCTCGATCAGGATGTATACGACGCTGCAGAGTGGTCGTGCATCGGCGAGCTGTCGGCAGCCTCCATCGAGAACGGCAGTATGCCCGTCAAGGTGCCCGACTTCACCCGCGGACGCTGGCAGAAACTCGACGGTCTGAAGTTCGCCGAATAGACGAACCAAACGCCAATAAAAACCCTTCGGAGCATTCCGAAGGGTTTTTTATTGGCTATTATATATTTTAATGTACTAAATTTACGGAACATTTTAGAATAATGCCGGTTATACTATATTTTTATATTTACATTCCCTCCCCTCTCCCCTCCCTTTGGCAAAGGGAGGGGTATCATGG
>JAFLRS010000107.1 GCA_022511355.1 Alistipes sp. | reverse complement strand
ACGACCAGGGCCGTCAGTTCGACAAGGACGGCAACATGAACAACTGGTGGACCGACGAGGATGCCGAGGCATTCAAGGCCAAGACCGACATTCTGGTCAAGCAGTTCGACGCGATAGAGGTT
Organism: Alistipes sp.; assembly: GCA_022511355.1. Classification (GTDB taxonomy): domain Bacteria; phylum Bacteroidota; class Bacteroidia; order Bacteroidales; family Rikenellaceae; genus Alistipes. The sequence continues at coordinate 4,932 of JAFLRS010000107.1, read as the reverse complement.
CTGCCGGGTCTGAATGCGAACGGTGCTTTGAGTCTGGGCGAGAATATCGCCGACCAGGGAGGTCTGCGGGTGTCGTACACCGCTTTGCAGAATGCTTTGGGCGGTGAGGAGCCTGCACCGAAGGACGGTTTCACCGCCGCACAGCGATTCTATATCGCCTATGCGACGCTGTGGGGACAGAATATCCGCGACGAGGAGATTGCGCGTCTGACCAAGCTCGATGTTCATTCGCTGGGCAAGTGGAGAGTCAATGCCACGCTGCGCAATCTGCAATCGTTCTACGATGCATTCGGCATCACCGATGGAGCGATGTTCATGCCCGAGGCCGAACGTGTAATCATCTGGTAGAGGATGGCTGTAATAAGGCTTACGAAGAGCTTCACTTTCGAAGCGGCTCATGCTCTGGACGGATATGACGGCAAATGCCGTCATATCCACGGGCATTCGTATCGTTTGTCGGTGACGGTGAAGGGCTGTCCGCGGACCGACGAGAACGACCCCAAATGCGGTATGACGCTCGATTTCGGCGAATTGAAGCGCATCGTGAACGAGGAGATAGTGGAACGTTTCGACCATTCGCTGGTGGTTCATCGCGCCGATGCTTCCGACGACGAATGGCTGCGTCCTCTGGCTCTGCGCTTCGGGAACGTGGTGGAGACACCGTACCGGCCCACGTGCGAGAATATGCTGGCCGATTTCGCGTCGCGTTTGCAGGCCCGTATGCCTCTGGGAGTGATGCTCCATTCGCTGAAGATGTATGAGACGGCCACTTCGTGTGCGGAGTGGTACGCCGACGACAACCGCTGAACGCACACCGTCACTTAATACCCCGAAAAACGGAATCCGAGCCATGTCCGAGAACGAGATTCGCAGCAAAAAACTCTTTCTTATCGATGCTTACGCATTGATTTACAAATACTATTACGCCTTTATCGGCCGTCCGATGAAGAACCGCACGGGAATGAATACGTCGGTAATCTTCGGATTCACGAAATTTCTGCGCGACATTCAGAAGCGCGAACGCCCCGATTTGTTGGGTGTAGCCTTCGACCCCAAGGGCGGATGTTTCCGTCGCGGGATTTTCCCCGAGTATAAGGCCAACCGTCCGCCCACGCCCGAGGACATCCTGATTTCGATACCTTATATCAAACGTCTGCTCGAGGCGATGTGCATTCCGGTTCTGGAGGTTGCCGGCTACGAAGCCGACGACGTGATAGGTACGCTGGCCTGCCGCGGCGACGAGGCGGGCTATGAGGTCTACATGGTCACTCCCGACAAGGATTACGGTCAGTTGGTGAGCGACCATCGCCGCATCTATCGTCAGAAGGGCGACGGAATCGAGATTCTCGACCGCGAAGCCATCTGCGCCAAGTACGGCATCGACGACCCCGTACTGGTTCGCGACATTCTGGCGGTGTGGGGCGACTCTTCGGACAATATTCCTGGAGTTCCGGGCATAGGCGAGAAGGGTGCGTGCAAATTGGTGCGGACGTGGGGTACGGCCGAGGAGATTCTGAAGAATGCCGCTGCGATAGGGGGCAAACAGGGGGCCGGTATTGCCGAATGGGGCGAGCGTCTGCTGTTGTCGAAGCGTCTGACGACGATTTGCACCGATGCTCCCGTCGAATTCAATCCCGAGGCTCTTACGGTCTGCGCGCCCAACATCGACGCATTGAAGGCTCTCTTTGCGGAGTTGGATTTCCGTATGTTCATGAACGATTTGGCCAATCTGGCGCCGGCCGAGGAGTTGGACGACACTCCGCGTCAGGCTCCGCAGACGCAGTTGGCCGATATGGCCCGTGCGAAGTCATACGCTTCGCGCAAGGCGGCGATGGAGGGTCAGGGCGACCTGTTCGCGCTGTCGTCGCCGGCGACGGAACCGGCAGCGGGAAGCGTTGCCGAAGATGCCGCATTCGGTGAGGAGCCGCAGAACGAACCCGATACCGTACAGACCGTTCCGCATGAATATTCGGTGGTGGGTACGGAGTCGGAGTTGGCGGAGCTGGTCGACAGGCTCAAGGGCTGTTCCGAATTCTGTTTCGACACCGAGACCACGGGTCTCAATCCGTTTTCCGACGAAATCGTGGGATTGTCGCTGGCCGTGGAACCGCATCGTGCATGGTACGTGCCGTTCAGCCGCGGGAATCAGGCCCGATATGCAGAGTTGTTGAAGCCTCTGTTCGGCGATGCGGATATCGTGAAGACGGGTCAGAACATGAAGTTCGACATTTTGGTTTTGGGCCGATTGGGCATCGAGGTTGCGGGTCTCAAGTACGACACCATGATAATGCACTATCTGCTCGACCCCGAATCGCGTCACAATATGAATGCTTTGTCGCTGCGTTATCTGAACTATGCGCCCATCGAAATCGAGACGCTCATAGGCCGCGGAGCCAAACAGCTGACGATGAATCTGTTGGGTGTGGACAAGGTTTCGGAGTATGCGGCCGAGGATGCCGACATCACGCTGCAATTGCGTCATGTGCTGCTGCCGAAGCTCGAGAAGGAGGGTTTGCTGAAGCTCTATCTGGAGGTCGAGGAGCCGATGATTTCGGTATTGGCGGATATGGAGCGGACGGGCGTATGTGTGGATACGAAGCTGTTGGCCGACTACGCGGTGGAGTTGAATGCGCGTTTGTCGGAGTTGGAGTCGCAGGTGCGCGAGGAGGCCGGCGAACCGACGCTGAACATCAATTCGACGCGTCAGTTGGGCGAGGTTCTGTTTGCGAAGATGCGCATTGCCGACAAGCCCAAAATGACGCGGACGAAGCAGTTCTGCACCGATGAAGAGTATCTTCAGGGCTTTGCGCACAAGCATCGCATAGTCGATTTGGTTCTCGAGTACCGCGGAGTCAAGAAGTTGCTTTCGACCTATGTAGAGGCGTTGCCGCAGCTTATAAACGGCAATACGGGACGCATACATACATCGTATAATCAAGCAGTTACGGCTACGGGTCGATTGTCTTCGACCAATCCCAATCTGCAAAACATACCTGTTCGCGAGGAGCAGGGCCGCCGCATTCGCGAGGCGTTCGTGCCTTCGGACGGCGACCATGTGCTGATGTCGGCCGACTACAGTCAGGTCGAGTTGCGCCTTATGGCCCATTTGAGCGGTGACGAGTCGTTGATAGCGGCTTTCCGTCACGGCGACGACATTCATGCCGCCACGGCAGCCAAACTTTTCGGCAAATCGCTCGACGAGGTGTCGGGCGAGGAGCGCCGTCGGGCCAAGACGGCCAATTTCGGCATCATTTACGGCATTTCGGCATTCGGCCTGAGTCAGCGGCTCGAGATTCCGCGCCTCGAGGCCAAGGCTCTCATCGACGGATATTTCGAGACCTATCCCAAAGTCAAAGAGTATATGGAGCGCGTGGTTGCGCAGGCCCGCACGCAGGGATATGTGGAGACGCTGTTCGGTCGTCGTCGTTATCTTTCGGACATAGCGTCGCACAATGCCGTGGCCCGCGGACTTGCCGAACGCAACGCCATAAATGCACCTATTCAGGGCAGTGCCGCCGACATAATGAAGATTGCGATGGTCAATATTTCACGCGAATTTGCGCGTCGCGGTCTGCGTTCGAAGATGATTTTGCAGGTACACGACGAGGTTGTGGTCGATACGCTGATTTCGGAGCGTGCCGAAGTGGAGTCGGTGGTTCGTGAGTCGATGGAGTCGGCGGCTGCGTTGAGCGTGCCTCTGACCGTCGATTGCGGATTCGGTTCCGACTGGCTGGAGGCGCATTAGTCGCGCGGATAGGCCGCTATGAAGATGTCGCGGCCCTGCAAATCCTCTCTTATGCGGTATAGTTCGGCCAGACTTATGTCGCCCACGACATATTTCGACGTGTCGCTGATGTAGCTCTCGCTCACCGAAACGAAGTTGAACAGACGCAGATCCTCGTCCGACGAGTAGCGCAGATAGATGCGGAATACGAAGTCGTCGGTATAGTCGGGCACGCTGTCCGAATTGAGTTTCTTGTATTCGTAGCGGTAGTTGTAGAAGCAGGCCATAATGTCGCTCAGCACGGCCGAACCCGTAGGATAACCGCCGGCACCGCGTCCGAACATGAATTGCTTGTAGTAGAATTTCCCCTTTATGACCACGCCGTTGAATTCGTCCTCGACGCCGTAGATGTATTTGTCGCGCGAGAGCAGCTGCGGAATCACGCACATCGTGATGCGTCCGTCCTTGAGTTTTTCGACATGACCGACCAATTTTATACGTCGGTCTTTTTCGTTTGCGAACCGTATGTCGTGGTCGTTCATGCCCGAGATTCCGAATCGGAATATGCGTGAGGGTTCGACGTAGCGGCCGAATGCGTGGAGGGTGATGATTACCAGTTTGAAGAGCGAATCCCAGCCGTCGATGTCGAGTGAGGGGTCCGATTCGGCGAAACCCAGCTCCTGTGCAAGGCGCAGCGCATCGGGATAGGACATATTTTCGTTGAAAATCTTCGAGAGTATGAAGTTCGACGAGCCGTTGAGGATGCCTTTCACCGAGATAAGCAGATCGTTGTCGTAATACTCTTCGAGGTTTCTGATTACGGGTATGCTGCCGCAGGCCGAAGCGTCGTAGAGGAGCGGAGTGAGTGTTCGTCTTTGTATTTCGACAAGCTCTTCGAGGTGGTGTGCGAGCATTTTTTTGTTGCCGGTCACTACGGGGATGCGGGCTTCGAGTGCGCGTTTCACGATTGTGTAGGAGGCTTCGGCGTCGTCGATGAGTTCGACTGCGAGATTTATTTCGTCGTCGTTGAATATGTCGTCGGGGTTGTCGGTGAAGTCGGCTTTTACGCCTCGCTGTTTGTGTATGTCGCGCACGCAGATGCGTTTTATGCGTGCTTCTTTGAGTCGGGTTTCCTCGAGTACGTCGTAGAGTCCGCGGCCAACGGTTCCGAATCCGAACAGGCCGATATTCAAAAGTTTGTTGTTCAT
>JAFLRS010000106.1 GCA_022511355.1 Alistipes sp. | reverse complement strand
TGATTATCACATTCAATGAATTACGCAGAATCAAGGATCGTCTTCCGAGCGGAAGCTCACAGCGCATAGCCGACGAACTCGGCATTGATGTAGAGACGGTTCGCAACTATTTCGGCGGTCGCCATTTCGACGCACAGGGAGCAGTGGGCGTTCATTTCGAGCAGGGTCCCGACGGCGGTGTGGTTACGCTCGACGACACGGCGATTCTCGATGCAGCGATGCGTATTTTGAACGAGAAGTAGAATCGGCTGATTACGATTTTAATGCCGGCGGGGTTTTTGTCAAAGCTCCTCCGGTTTTTTTATGTCGCAGGAGGAGCAAGTGCCGCCGCATCCGAAGTCGCCGCAATTTTGGCCATCGGTATCTTCGCGGGCTTCCCTCACGGGGCATTTTATACCGAGCTGCTGCATATTGCGGTTGGTCGATATGTCGCCGTCGATGTCGTGTCCCTTGAATATGAGTGTGAGCGACAAACCGAGTACGAACAGACCTGTGGCGGCGGTTGCTATGAGTATTACGGTTACGGCGGGTGACATTTTGCGATTTTATTTTGTTTTAATGCTACAAATTTATACATTTGTAGGATAATTTGCAAAGATTATTGTCGGATGAAGATAGTTATAGCCGGAGTAGGTGAAGTGGGCAGCCATTTGGCGAAGATGCTGAGCGGCAGCGGGCACGACATTACGGTGATAGACACCGATGCCAAGTTGCTTGCCGATGTGAGCAGTTTTGCCGATGTGATTACGGTCGAGGGCGATGCCACGACCTTTTCGGTATTGCGTCGGGCTTCGGTCCGCAAGTGCGACCTTTATATTGCGGTGAATCATGTGGAGAACGACAACATACTGTCGGCGATTATGGCCAAGCAGTTGGGGGCGAAGAAGTCGATTGCGCGCATCGACAACAACGAGTATCTCGAGCCCAACAACAAGGAGATGTTCATCAATATGGGCATCGACTACCTTTTCTACCCCGAGAAGGTGGCTGCCAGCGAGGTAATAGCGCTGTTGGGTCATACGGCGATTTCGGAGTATGTCGATTTTTCGAACGGCAAATTGTCGCTGGTGGTATTCCGTCTCGAGGCGAGTTCTCCGTTGGTGGGCCGCAAGTTGTCGGAGTTGGGCGGCGACGCAGCGGAGTTGAATTACCGCACGGTGGCCATTACGCGCGGCGGTCAGACGATTATACCTACCGGAGGCGACAGTTTTGCGTTGGGCGATACGGTCTATGTGATTGCGCGTCACAATATGTTGCAGGAGGTGATGTCGTTTTCGGGCCGTGCCGACGAGCAGGTTCGCAATCTGATGATTCTGGGCGGTTCCCGCATCGGGGTGCGAATAGCGTCGGAGCTTGAGAACGAGATGAACATCAAACTTGTGGATTACAACTCCGACAAGGCGTACCGTTTGGCGGAGTTGTTGGACAAGACGCTGATTATCAATGATGACGGCCGCAACACCGAGGCCATGCTCGAGGAGGGTTTGGCCAACATGGATGCATTTGTGGCGGTTACGGGCCGCAGCGAGACCAATATTCTTTCGGCCATGCTGGCCAAGAAGATGGGGGTGCGCAAGGTGATAGCGGCGGTCGAGAATCTGAATTATATAAATTTGGCCGAAAGTGTCGGCATTGATGCCATAATCAACAAGAAGCTGGTAACGGCGTCGAACATATTCCGTTTCACGATGTCCACCGACGTGCAGGCGATAAAGTGTCTGACGGGCACGAATGCCGAGGTTCTGGAGTTCATCGTGAAGCCCAATTCGCCGGCCACGAAGAAGCGCATCCGCGATTTGAATTTCCCGTCGGGGATGATTGTGGGCGGCATTGTTCGCGGCGACAAGGTGTTTATTGCGGTGGGCAACACCGAGATAAAGGCTTACGACAGGGTGGTGGTATTTGCCATGCCGTCGGCCATCGACAAGGTGGGAGCTTTCTTTAATTAGCGGGGGGCTTGAGAGTCGGAAAATAGAGGGAAACTACTATCAAACAATAACTGATTATGTATATAGCGATTGCGGGAAACATCGGCAGCGGCAAGACGACCCTTACCGAGATACTAACGAAGCGATACGGTGCGAAATCCTATTACGAGGATGTGGACAACCCCTATATCGGCGATTTTTACGAAGACATGAGCCGATGGGCATTTCAGTTTCAGATATGGTTTTTGGGCAGCCGTATCCGTCAGACTCTCGATATGTTGTCTGACGGTTCGGAGATAGTTTTCCAGGACAGGACCATTTACGAGGACGCTCACATTTTTGCTGGGAATCTGCATGATATGAGTCTTATGACGGGTCGTGATTTCGGCACGTACATGAAGGTGTTCGATGTAGCTTCGAATCTCATACCCAAACCCGACCTGCTGATATACCTCAAGTCGAGTGTTCCCACATTGATTTCGCAGATTCGCAAGCGCGGACGCGATTACGAGCAGAATATCGACGAGGGTTATTTGGGACGTCTCAACGGCAAGTACAACGAGTGGATAGAGAAGATGTACGACGGCGAGGTGTTCGTGATAGACAAGGACAAGGAGGATTTCGTAGAGAATCCCGAGGTATTGGATGCGTTGTGTGCGCGTTTGGATGCTTTGTTGGCGGAGACGCGCGGAAGGAAGTAGTGCGGATGCCGGTTTTGCCCGATAAATTTGTCGAGCGCATTGCTGTCGAGCTTGGGGCCGATGAGGGAGGTGCGCTGTGCGGTGCGCTTACAGGCACGCAGCCTCCGACGGCGGTTCGCTGCAATCCGTTCAAGCGTGGAGCCGGATTTTGCGGCGAGCCGATTGCATGGAGTCCCGACGGTATGTTTTTGGCCGAGAGGCCGCTTTTCACGCTCGACCCTGCATTTCATGGCGGTTGTTATTATGTTCAGGAGGCGGGTTCGCAGTTTACGGGTCACATTCTGAAGCATACGGGTATCGGCGAGGGTCGCATTCTGGATATGTGCGCTGCTCCCGGAGGCAAGACAACTCTTTATGCGTCGCTTGTCGGCCGCGGGGGGTTGGTGGTGGCCAACGAGCCGGTGCGGAATCGTGCGTCTGTGCTTGCTGACAATGTTCGCAAATGGGGGACAGGCAATACGGCGGTTACGTGCAACGAGCCTCGGGCTTTTGCCGGTTGCGGAGTTCTGTTCGATGTGGTGGCTGTAGATGCGCCGTGTTCGGGCGAGGGTATGTTTCGCAAGGACGAGCGAGCGCGCGAGGAGTGGAGCGAGAGCAATGTGGCTATGTGTGCCGAGCGTCAGCGGGTTATTCTCGAGGATGCGTGGCGTGTTTTGAAGCCGGGCGGGGTATTGATGTACAGTACGTGTACATTCAACCGCACGGAGAACGAAGGTGTATTGCGGCGTTTTGCGGAGCTTCATGCCGGAGAGTTGTGTGCAGCCGAAGATGTGGAGTGCTGCGTGGAGTGGGGCATTGAGTCCGGCCGCGAGGGTGTGTTTCAGACCTTCAGATTTTATCCTCACCGCACCCGCACCGAGGGATTTTTCGTTGCTGTGGCCCGTCGGAGTGCGGATTCGTCGGCGGAGGTTCGAGTCGGCACGAGGGGCCGCAGGGAGGGTCGTCCCGTGATGACCGAGGCGGGAGGAGCGGCGCGCATCGAATTGAGCCGTTGGTTCCGGAATCCTTCGTCGATGCGGTTTGCTTCGATAGGCGATGACATTTATGCTTATCGTGAGGAGAGTTTCGATGATATTCGCCGATTGTCGGAGCGGTTGAATGTAATATATTCGGGTGTTGAGGCGGGCCGTCTGTTCGGCGGCAGACTTAAGCCCGAACATGGGTTGGCGATGTTTTGCGAATTGAATCGGGAAGCGGTGCCGGTGTCGGAGCTTCCGACGGAGGCTGCATTGAGTTATTTGCGCAAGGATACGACGGATGCGCGGCTGTTGTCGGAGGGGATGAATCTGATAGTGTGGAACGGTTGTGCGCTGGGATTTGCGAAGAGGATAGGAAACAGAGTTAATAATTTGTATCCCAATTCATTGAGGATATATAAAATGTAATTTCCATGGCAGAGAAACTTTATTACACCATGGGCGAGATTGCCGAGATGTTCGACGTAAATTTGTCGTTGATTCGTTATTGGGAGTCGAAGTTCGACATATTGAAGCCGAAGAAAAACAAGAAGGGTAACCGATTGTTCCGTCCCGAGGATGTTGAGAATTTTCGGGTGATATACCATTTGGTGAAGGAGTGCGGGATGACGCTTGAGGGAGCGCAGCGGGCGTTGCAGAAGCGCGGCAGGAGCGAGGTTTCGCGTTCTGCGGAGCTGATGGAGCGTTTGCAGGCATTGCGGTCGATGCTTGTAGAGTTGCGCGAGATGCTCGGGGAGGAAGATTCCGATTCCGGATTCGGGGAAGGTTCGGAGGCCGACGAGGCGGCTGCGGCCGTGTCGGAGGAGAGTTCGGAGGAGGTTTCGGCGGGCGTAACCGTTTTGGAGCCGGGCCGAATGCAGTTGTTGGAGGAGGAGCGCAAGTCCGAATCGGAGGAGCGCAAATCATCGGAGCTGCCTTTTTATGAACAGACATTGTTTTAGTGCGACATGAAGATAAGGGAGATAACGGATATAATCGAGCGGTTCGCACCGCTTTCGCTGCAGGAGGATTACGACAATTCGGGATTGATTGTCGGCCGTCCCGACGATGAGGTGCGAGGTGTTTTGTTGGCTGTGGATGTCACCGAGGAGGTGTTGGACGAGGCCGAAGCGGAGGGTTGCGATATGATAGTGACGCACCATCCGATAGTTTTTCATCCGTTGAAGCGGTTCAATTCGGGTTCGTATGTAGAGCGTTGCGTGGAGCGTGCGATACGCGGCGGAATAGCTCTGTATGCGTGCCACACCAATCTCGACAGCACGTATCAGGGTATGAGTTGGCGTTTGGCTTCGATGTTCGGAATCGAAGATTTGCGAGTTCTGGAGCATTCCGATGCGGCGGTGGAGATAGGCTACGGTGTTATCGGTAATTTGCCTTCGGCGGTTCCGACGCTCGATTTTCTGCGTCGGGTGTCTGAGGTTGCGGGAGTGGAGTGCATACGTTACAGCGACATAGCGACTGCTTCGGTGCGGAGGGTGGCTGTGTGTACGGGTTCGGGGTCGTCGTTCATAGGTTCGGCGATTGCGTGCGGAGCGGAGCTTTACATCACGGCGGACCTCAAATATAACGACTTCATGACCCCGTCGGGGATGCTTACGGTGGCTGATATAGGTCATTTCGAGAGCGAATATTGCGCAATTCGAATTTTATTCGAGGTTTTATCGAAAAAATTGA
>JAFLRS010000105.1 GCA_022511355.1 Alistipes sp. | reverse complement strand
AAAGGGAGGGGTATCATGGTGCATTAAAGGATATTACCGCGAAACAAAAATTGTTGAAAACTTTTTCTTAAAAAAAAGGGTCTGAAACAGTCGAATTGTCTAACTTTACGACCGAATGCGCGGCAATGCGCCGCCGATTTGGCGCGACAAGGGGCAAATGGCTGAAAATTATCACATACCGGTACTTTTGGAGGAGACGCTTTCGCTGCTCGATGTGCGTCCCGACGGATGCTATGCCGACCTCACGTTCGGAGGCGGCGGTCATTCGCGCGGGATACTGTCGCTGCTGGGCGAGAACGGCCGTCTTTACGGATTCGACCGCGATGCCGATACCCGGGCCAACATTCCCTGCGATTCGCGATTTCACTACGTGGAGAGCGATTTCCGCTTCATGCGCGGAGCGTTGCGTCTGCGCGGGGTGACCGAAGCCGACGGCATACTGGCCGATTTGGGTGTTTCGTCGCACCATTTCGACACCGTGGAGCGCGGATTTTCATTTCGTGGCGAGGCTCCGCTGGATATGCGGATGAATCGTCGCGGAGGCATTACGGCGGCCGACGTGGTGAACGGATACGATGCCGAACGTCTGGCCCGCATACTGGCCGACTGGGGCGAACTGGAGACCACGTGGAAGATAGCGGCGGTGATAGAGCGTGCCCGCAGGACCAAGGCCATAACCACCACGGCGGAATTGGTGGAGGCTGTTGCTCCCTGCACGCCGAAGAAGGATGGCGCGAAGTTTCTCACCAAATTGTTTCAGGCGCTGCGCATCGAGGTGAACGGCGAGACCGACGCCTTGCGGATGATGCTCGAACAGAGTTGCCGCGTATTGAAGCCGGGCGGTCGTCTGGCGGTGATATCGTACCATTCGATAGAGGACCGTCTGGTCAAGAATTTCATGAAGTTCGGCAATTTCGAAGGTATTGCCGAGCGGGATTTTTACGGTCGCACTACGGCCCCGATGCAGGCGGTTACGCGCAAGGCGGTGGTACCTTCGGCGGCCGAGATTGAGCGTAATCCGCGTTCGCGTTCGGCGAAGCTGCGGGTTGCGGTAAAGCTTTGACAAGATGACAGAGGGCGATTTGAACAACAGCGTGAAGCCGTGGCGCGACGACAGCCGCATGGACGAGGAGATTCAGAGGGAACCGACCGCCGCCGAACGTGCCGACACCGACCTTCAGACCGAGGTCGAGGTGATACGCGTGCGTCGTGACGACTATTCGTTCGACGACTCCGGCTCCGACGGCGCGCCCGAAGCGGAGAGTGAAGATTCCGACAGCGAAGAGTCCGAAAAGGCCATGACCCGACGTGAACGGTTTCGGCTGATACGTCAAATCGTGCTGGGTACGATACTCAATGCCGACAGCGTCCGCGAAAATTTCCGTTACGCGATAGGTTTGGCCGTGATGCTGTTTGCGAGCATCTTCATGCTGTTCACCTCGCTGAACCTATATCTGCGATACATGAAGCTCGAACGCGAAGTGCATCTGCTGCGCGAACGGGCCATCCGCATGAGCGAACAGAAGTATGAAAATTCGTCGCATTCGGCCATCGTGCGGCGGCTCAGGGAGCGGGGCATCGACTTGCAGGACCCGCAGGAACCGCACGAATTGTTGGATTGACGCGCAAACGTTGCTATGGAGAAGAAACCTAAGGTGATAAAGAGCGACATCATGAGTCGCGTGCTGCAGCTCTATGCGGCAGCCATCATTATGGGAATAGTGGTGGCGGTGCGTCTTATTTACATCCAGTTCGTAAGCCCCGAGGTGAGCCGCAATGCCGACAAACTCGACAAACGCATCTACCGCACGGCCGTCCTGAGGGCCAACCGCGGTTCGATACTGGCCCGCACCGGCGAACCTTTGGCCACTTCGATTTTCCGTTCGACCATCGAATTCGACTTCGGAGCCGAGGGCTTCGACTCTCTGGAACTCTTCGCCGCCGATGCCGATTCGCTTTCGAAACTGCTGGCAGCACATTTCGGCGACCGTTCCGCGCGCGACTACTACGACGAATTCATGCGTCACCGCAAGAGCAACAACGTGGCTACGGTCACCACCCGTCAGGTGCCCAATTCGCGCGGATTGAAACGTATGTGGAAGGCTCTCATGAACGAACCCCTCGAAAAGAGCGTGCGGGATGTTCAGCATCGGCGCATACACAAAGGGGTGAAGATGTTCCGCGACATCGACAACAACGAGTGGGAGATGATGCGAAGCTGGCCCATTCTCGGCAGCCGCGCCGTAACCTACACCCGCACCGAACACAACGACCGCATATATCCCTGCGGAACCATCGCCCGCAGCGTGGTGGGCCGTGCCGACGCCAACAATCCCATGACCGGTTTGGAGAAGGCGTTCAACGACGTGCTGAAGGGCGAGGACGGCGTGGAGTGGCAGCAGCACATAGCCTACAGTTTCTGGACGCGCATCGACAAGCCCGCTTCGGCCCGACGCGACACCACGGCCCGCGGACGCATCGACAATCGCGATGCGGTGGACGGCACCGATGTGGTCACCACCATCGACATCGACATTCAGGAGTTCGTGGACCGCACGCTTCGCGAACGCGTGGCGGGTCAGAATGCCATTTGGGGCACCACGATGGTGATGGATGTGGCTACGGGCGACCTGCTGGCCGTCTCCAACATAACCAACGAGGGAGGCATTCTGCGCGAGAACTACAACCACGGATTTCTGAAGCGCACCGAACCGGGTTCGACCTTCAAGCTGGCTTCGATGATGGCTCTGCTCGAGGATGCGAAGATGCCCGTCACCAAGACCTACGACGCCCATAACGGCAAACGCATGGAGATATGGACCTCGGCCAAGAACCGCGTGTCGGTGACCGATTCGGGCGACGACGGCGGCATCATCGACATGACGACCGCTCTGGCGCGGTCGTCGAACACCTATTTCGCGCAGGCGGTCTACGAAACCTACCGCGAAGACCCGAAACCCTACATCGAATTTCTGCGTCGTCTGCATCTCGACCGCAAGGTTTGCACGGGCATGGAGGCTCTGGCTCCCGACTTCGAAGCCGCGCCCAACTTCCAGCATCCCGAATCGGGGCACTGGACGCGTCACGTGTCGCTCATCAAGATGAGTTTCGGTCAGGGCGGCATCGAGGTCACTCCGCTGCAGATTCTTACGCTCTACAATGCGGTGGCCAACAACGGCCGCATGGTGGCTCCGCGTCTGGTCCGCGAACTGCGCCGCGACGGCAAAACCGTCAAGACCTTCCCCGTGGAGGTTCTCGAGGAGCGAATCTGTTCCTCTTCGACGCTGGCCACGGTGCGCGATGCGCTGGAGGAGGCCGCACTTACGGGTACGGGTGCCGAACTCTTCGGCGAAGGCAAAGTTCCCTTCCGGGCCGCGCTCAAGACCGGTACCGCCGAATATGCACAGGGACGCATTAAGTACACCGACGGATATTTCGTATCGTCGATGGCCACCTACTTCCCCGCCGACAATCCGCGCTACACGATTATCACCACCATCCACACTCACCGTTCGCGGGGATTGCGTTCGGGAGCGAAGCTGGCGGGACCCGTCAATCGCGACGTCGCGAAGTTCATCTATGCGCGCGATTACGACAGCGGCCGCGTGAGCGACAACTCCGAAGGTTCGTTCTATCCCGCTTCGATTAAGGGCGGCAGCGTCGCCCAGATAAAACGCGTGGCGAAGGAGCTTTCGCCGCGTTGGCAATCTGAAGGCCGCGATGTATGGGGCAGGGTCATGGTGGATGACGAGCGTCACACGGTGATTATCGAGGGTCTGTCGGACGACGACCTCTCGGTTATGCCCGACGTGACGGGCATGGGGCTGAAGGATGCCCTTTTCCTGCTCGAGGAGCGTGGTTTGCGGGTCGAGTTTTCGGGCAGCGGAGCTGTCCGCAGTCAGAGTATACGTCCGGGGACGGCCATTCAGCGCGGGGCCTCGGTAAAGATAGTTTTGCGATGAAGAGTATTGGAGAGATAACGTCCGGAATCGGAACGCTGGCGGTTGCGGGCGATTCGGGAGCGATTGTGGAGTCGCTGACGTGCGATTCCCGTGCGGCGGGTGCCGGAGCCTGTTTCGTGGCTATGCGCGGAACGCGCAGCGACGGTCACGACTATATCGCTCAGGCGGTGGCTCAGGGGGTTTCGGCGGTGGTGTGCGAACGTATGCCCGAGAGTCGCGACCCGCAGGTATGCTACGTGCAGGTGGCCGACTGCAACGAGGCTTTGGGCGAACTGGCATCGGCATTTTACGACCATCCGAGCCGCGAACTCAAGTTGGTCGGCGTGACCGGCACCAACGGCAAGACCACCATAGCCACGCTGCTTTACGACCTGTTCCGCGCGGCGGGTTACGAAGCGGGTCTGATTTCGACGGTGGTCTACCGCATCGGAAGCCGTACCGTCGAATCCACGCACACCACCCCCGACGCCATAAGACTCAATGCCATGATGCGCGAAATGGTCGATTGCGGCTGCGAATACTGTTTCATGGAGTGTTCGTCGCACGCGATAGTTCAGCGTCGGATAGGGGGTCTGCGCTTTGCGGGGGGACTGTTCACCAATCTCACGCACGACCATCTCGACTACCACAAGACCTTTGCGGAGTATCTGCGCGCGAAGAAGCTCTTTTTCGACACGCTGCCGTCGGAGGCTTTTGCGGCGGTGAATGTCGATGACCGCAACGGCAGGGTCATGATTCAGAATACGCGGGCGGCGGTTCATACTTTGTCGCTGCGTTCGCCGGCCGATTTCCGCTGCAAGATAGTGGAGATGCAGGCCGACGGAATGCTGCTGCGCATCGACGGCACCGAGGTGTGGGTGAAGCTTACGGGCCGGTTCAACGCGTCGAATCTGCTGACGGTTTATGCTGCGGGCGTGCTGCTGGGTATGCCCCGCACCGAGGTTCTCACGATTATGAGTACGCTGGCTCCGGTCAGCGGTCGTTTCGAGTGCATACGCGCCGACGACGGTACCACCGCCATAGTGGACTATGCACATACGCCCGATGCTTTGGAGAACGTACTCTCGACGATAGAGGAGATTCGCGGCAAGAGTCGCGCTTTGACGGTGGTGTGCGGCTGCGGAGGCGACCGCGACCGCACGAAGCGACCCGAAATGGCAGCCATAGCGGTTCGTCACGCAACGACGGCCATCTTCACTTCGGACAATCCGCGCAGCGAGGACCCGAATGCCATTCTGGCCGAGATGACCGCCGGTCTGGGACCCGAAGCGCGTTTCATTTCGATTGCCGACCGCAGCGAAGCCATACGCACGGCCGTGATGCTCTCTGCGGCGGGCGACATCATTCTGATAGCGGGCAAGGGTCACGAGAACTATCAGATTGTCGGCACCGAGAAACGTCATTTCGACGACCGCGAGGAGGTGCGACGAAGATTTGTTGAGTTAGGGAGGCTAAAGGATAATTTTAATGTACCAAGTTTACGCAACGTTTCAGAATAATGCAGGCAGTATGATATTTTTATTTTCATATTTACATTCCCACCCCTCTCCCCT
>JAFLRS010000104.1 GCA_022511355.1 Alistipes sp. | reverse complement strand
CGAGAGCTCTTTCGAAGTTCAAATCGATCGTAGCAGGATTCGTGTTGGGGTTGTAAGTACCCAATTTTTCGATAAACTTACCATCACGTGGCGCCCTGCTATCTGCAGCAACGATATGATAGAAGGCATAACCCTTCTTACCATGACGTGCCAGACGAATTTTAACAGCCATTTGCTTTTAATTTTTAGTTAATTAATCGGTTAAACGCTCACCCTTTTAAGGCAATCGAGCAGGCAAAGATATGTCAAATTATTGAAACGGCAAAAAAAGTCGGACTTTTTGTTGTTTTTTTGTCCTCCGCGGCGGTCAGTAAAGGCCGTCGGCACGCGAATAACGCTCCGTATGAGAACCGCAGCGAAGCTCCAGCGTCTCCGAATCGAGATGCTCGATGCACCATCTCTCCTCGAACCGGCACTCCGTACCATTGCCTATGCTCAAACCCTTGAGCGTCAGCCTGCGGCCGCACACCGACCACTCCTCGACCAAACGCGTGTGCATATTCACCGATTCGGCCTCGCCGCGCACGAAGAGTTCGAATCCCTGCACCTCCGTTTCGTCCGCCGGATTCGGCTGCACCCACGTCCCCACAAGCAGATTGTACTCTTCGGGAGCCTCGATGCGCACCGCCGTCCCGAAGCCCGCAACAGGCTCCGCGGCAAACGACACCCCGACCGGAGAACCGACCTTCAGACCTCCGCGGCAGTCACGCACGGCATCGGTCGTAATGAAGGTGACTATCCCGCCGTCGACGGTTCGCACGGTGAGCGTATTGGTCGCGACCTCCTCGACCGTTCCCTCCATCGACGACAATTCGCGTCCGCACGCCGTCACCGCAATAACCGCCGACGCAATGACCGCAACAACAATTGTCCGGAAAAGGTTTTTATTCATTAACCTTAATGCACCATGATGCCCCTCCCTTTCCCAAAGGGAGGGGAGAGGGGAGGGAATGTGAATATTAAAAAACAGATATCTCACAGCCGGCAGCATTCTAAAACGTTCCGTAAACCCGGCACATTCAATTGCCTTTATTGTTTTTAACATATCTGTCTATCGCGGCTGCCGCCTTGCGACCGGCGCCCATGGCGAGAATCACCGTCGCGGCACCCGTAACGGCATCTCCGCCCGCAAACACGCCCTCACGCGTGGTGGCACCCTCTTCGTCGGCCACTATGCAGCCCCTGCGCGTGGTCTCCAAACCCTCCGTCGTGGATGCAATCAGCGGATTCGGCGAGGTTCCCAAAGCCATTATCACCGTATCGCACTCCATGCGGAATTCGGAACCCGCCTTCTCCACCGGCGAACGGCGTCCGCTCTCGTCAGGCTCGCCCAACTCCATCTCGATGCACTCGATGCCAGTCACGCGTCCGTTCACGTCGCCCAAAATCCGCACGGGATTGGTCAGCATACGGAATTCGATGCCCTCCTCTTTGGCATGATGCACCTCCTCCACACGCGCCGGAAGCTCCTTCTCGCCGCGACGGTATACTATCACCGCTTCGGCTCCCAGTCTCCGCGCCGTGCGAACCGCATCCATGGCCACATTGCCGCCGCCGACCACCACCGCACGACGACCCGTAAAGATGGGTGTATCGTAACTGCTGTCGAAAGCGTGCATCAGATTGGCGCGCGTGAGAAATTCGTTGGCCGAAAATACTCCGTTCAGATTCTCGCCCTCGATGCCCATAAAGCGCGGCAACCCCGCACCCGAACCTATAAACACCGCATCGAAACCCTCTTCGTCGAGCAGACGGTCGACGGTCACCGTGCGGCCCGCTATCACGTCGGTCTCAATCTCGACGCCCAATCGCGTCACCTCGGCAATCTCGCGCTCCACGATGTCGTGCTTCGGCAGTCGGAACTCCGGAATTCCGTATACCAACACGCCGCCCGCCTTGTGCAGCGCCTCGAAAATCTTGACCTCGTAACCCGCTTTGGCAAGGTCGCTCGCACAGGCCAATCCCGACGGTCCGCTGCCTATCACCGCTATGCGGTGTCCGTTGGCAGGCGCCGTTTCGGCCTTGCGGCCCTCGCGCAAACCGCGGTCGCCGACATACCGCTCCAACTTGCCGATAGCCACCGGCTCGCCCTTGATGCCCAGAATGCACGAACCCTCGCACTGCGTCTCCTGCGGACACACTCGGCCGCAAATGCTCGGCAGCGAGCTGTCTTCGGCTATAATCTCACCGGCACGGACCGCATCTCCGGCCGCCACCGCCGATATGAAATCGGGAATGCGGATATTGACCGGACACGCCGACACGCAGCGCGGATTACGGCAATTGAGGCATCGCGACGCCTCGAGCATCGCCTCCTCGTCATTATATCCGTAACAAACCTCCTCGAAATTTGTTGCACGCACCTCGGGGTTCTGTTCTCTCACCGGTACGCGCGGTATCTTGTTAGCCATCTTCTACAATTTTTCGAAACAACTGCACTTTTTGTTCGCCTCCTGCTCCTGCTCGCGGAACATCGACTGGCGACGCATCGCCTCGTCGAAATCCACGGCGTGACCGTCGAACTCCGGTCCGTCCACGCAGGTAAACCGCGTCTTGCCGCCGACACTCACCCTGCACGCTCCGCACATACCCGTACCGTCCACCATCAAAGCGTTGAGCGATACCGTCGTCTTCAACGAATATCGGGCCGTGGTCAGCGTCACGAACTTCATCATTATCATGGGCCCGATCGCTATGCACTCGTCATAACGGCAGCCGCGGCCGCCCACAAGCTCGTCGATAAGAGCCGTAACCAAACCCTTGAATCCCGCCGAACCGTCATCGGTGGCGATATGGAGCGTCGATGCCACGGCACGCATCTCGTCGGTATAGATGAGCAGAGATTCGTTCTTGGCTCCGATTATCACGTCGGCCTCCACTCCGTGTTCGTGGAGCCACTTCACCTGAGGATATACCGGCGCCGTTCCGACTCCGCCCGCCACAAACAGATAACGACGCTTGCGCAACTCCTCCAAAGGCTCATTCACAAAAGCCGACGGATGACCCAAAGGCCCCGCCAAATCGGCCAACGAATCGCCCGCCTCCAAAGCGCAAATCTTGCGCGTGGAGTATCCCACGGTCTGCGTAACAAGCGTAACCGTACCCGCACTACGGTCGTAATCGGCAATCGTCAGCGGTATGCGTTCGCCCTTCTCGTCGGCTCGCACTATCACGAACTGACCCGGCAATGCCGATGAAGCAACTCGCGGAGCCGAAATCCGCATACGCCAGATTCCCTCGGCCAACCGCTCTTTTTCCACTATCTTATACATATATATTTATTATATCGCAATTATATACTTTAATGCACTATGAAAATGAAAATATCATATCATACTGCCTGCATCATTTCGGCTATTCAACCATCATCGTCACCTTCACATCCCGCAACGGACGCACAGGGTCGTCGGTCACAATTCGCAAGTGTTCCACCGAAGGCCCCGAACCGCGAACCGACGGCTCTACCGTAATATCCACACGGCGCCGTTCGCCCGCAGCCACCGAGTCGCCCGCCAACAGCGATACGCTCAACCCCGAACCGCAACCCTCTACGGCACGTATCATGAGCGGCGCATCGCCCGTATTCACAAGGTCGAAACTCTCGGTACGACGCGAACCCCCGCGTTTTACGACCCCAAATTTAACTATATTTTTGTTTATCTCCGCCTTCGGGACCGAATTATCCTCTCTTTCGTCGCGATTGTCCACCGCTATCCCCGTCACCGTAAGCCCGATGTCGCTGCGGCGGCCGTTCACCTTTACGGCAAAATGCTCCGTAACCGTTCCGTAGATGCGGCTCTCCTCCGGCAGCCATGCCGACACCGTAATATCCGCACTCCCGCCCGCATCCAGAGTCACGGGAAACGTTCCGTCCGGAGAGAGCGACGCCGAAAAAACCCCCGACGCGGATTCATTCACAAGTTCGAAGCGGAGAGGCCGTTTCGAAGTATTGACCGCACCTATCGAGGTCTGAACCCTCTTGCCGTGTTCGACGTATGCGAACGAATGGAAGCAGGTCTCGAGCCGCAAACCCTCGCCCGCATAGACCGGATAGAGTTCATCCACGCTCTTTTTCCGCGGCAGCACCCGACCCGAAACGAATAGCCGCACGGGTTCGCCCCCCTCCGAAGTCGTTACGACAATCTTCTTTTCGAAGAATCCCGGGCGGTCCGCAGGGTCGAACGAAACCTCGATGGAACCTTGTTGCGAAGGCATTACCGGTTTGCGCGAAAATGTGGGTACGGTGCATCCGCAGGTGGTCGAAGCCGAAATGATGACTACGGGTTCGGAACCGGTATTGCGGAAATTGAAGATATGGATTTTGCGTCCGTCCTCCTCGCGAATGTCGCCGAAATCGTATCGCGACTCCTCGAATTTCAGAACCGACGGCTGTTGTGCGGCAACCGAAAGCCACAGCATAACCGCCATGCAAAATGAAGTGATTTTATATATTCCGGCATCCATATCGGATACAAAGTTATATTTTTCTTCATTTTTTATGCAAAACTTTTGCAGTAATTGTGAAACGCCGCACTGCTCGATGCAATGGCGTTTATTCAATCGATGATTTTAAGCTTTCCATTAAATTTACCCGCAATACGGTAGGTCTCACCCGCAGAAGCATCATCGCCTTTAAGGTTGTATGTAATGGAATACTCACCGGACTGCGAATCCGATTGCAGAAATTGCATCGACCCGTCCAAAGGTATAAATTCATCATGAGAAGGAGGTACGCTTAACCCCGCAATACCGTAAGACTCAAATTCTGGATTATCAGAACAATACTCTCCAAATACCCCGCTCCAATAGAAAGAATTATATATGTTGCCCAGCTCGATTTGATTTTCCACAACAATTTCATATTCCTTCCCGATTATCGGAAAACCTTCATCGGCATAACATCCAACCAAAATTAACCAGAAATTCTCCGCATCCTGCTCGTCCATCTCCCGAAGAAACATCTGAAAGTAACAAACCCCTTCTTTGATTATAAAATTGTTGTCAAGTCCTAACGGAAGAAACCAGTATTGATTAGATATGCCTTCTTCGATTGTCATGTATTGGTATAAGGTCTTATCGTTTACAGTCGCTTTACCATAGATTGTCTTCTGCTTCAGAATCTCCGTTCTTTTACAACCTGACACGACCGTCATGAAAAACATCGTCAATAATAGAATGCCTAAGCTGCGTTTCATATCTGTTTCATTTCGAAAGTGACCGGAATAAACTGTACAATTCCGTGCAGGCGCAACCGGCAGCCGCGCCTGTGAGGTACAAAGTTAGCAAAATTTATTTGAAGAATTCGTTTTCGGGGCGATTTGAAGAGATTAATTTTCGGGCACCGACATATTTTTTAACAAAAAATTTTGCAGGGAATTTTTTTTCACTTATATTTGCAGTCCGAAAACGGCACCGCTTAAGGCAGCTCGCCCGATATGGATAAGAGTCGCACAGAGGTGGATGCTGAAAAAAAATGCCTGAATAGCTCAGTCGGTTAGAGCACATGACTGTTAATCATGGGGTCC
>JAFLRS010000103.1:4001-5553 GCA_022511355.1 Alistipes sp. | reverse complement strand
AGGAGGGCGTAACGCTCGACGAGGCTATCGAGAAGATCGACATCGGCGGTCCTTCCATGTTGCGCAGTGCGGCCAAGAATTATCAGAGCGTTACCGTGGTGTGCGACCCCGACGACTACCGGCAAGTACTCGAAGAGATTCGGACCGCCGGCGACACGTCGCCCCGAACCCGTCTCGAACTCTCGGCGAAGGCTTATACGCATACGGCGCAATACGATTGCTGCATAGCGTCGTATATGCGCAGGCAGGCTGGTCTGAACGAGAAATTGTTCCTCGAGTTCGACCTGAAACAGCCGCTTCGTTACGGCGAGAATCCCCATCAGTCGGCGAATTTCTATGCAGCCGTACATCCCGAACCATTCTCGCTCGCAAATGCCGAGCAGATACAGGGCAAGGAGCTTTCGTACAACAACATTCAGGATGCCAATGCGGCCCTGTCGATTGTCCGCGACTTCAAGGCTCCGTTTTGCGTTGCGCTGAAACATATGAATCCCTGCGGAGCCGCTCAGGCCGATACTGTGGAGGAGGCTTGGCAGAAGGCATTCGAGGCCGATCCGGTAAGCATTTACGGCGGCATTGTGGCCGTAAACCGCTGTCTGACCGAAGAGATTGCCTTGGCGATGAAGCCCATATTCCTTGAAATCGTACTTGCGCCCGACTATACGCCCGAAGCGCTCGAGGTTTTGTCGTCGAAGAAGAATCTGCGGGTTCTGAAGGTCGACATGACGCCTTCGGACGGTCCTGTGAATCAGTATGTGGGGGTTACGGGCGGACTGCTTGTGCAGCATCTCGACACTCAGACCGAACAGCTTTCGCCCGAACAGACCGTGACCGATGAAAAACCGTCGCCGGAGATGTTGGCGGACCTTCAGTTTGCGTGGAACATAGTGAAGCACGTGAAGTCCAACGCGATAGTTGTCGCACAGGGCTTGCAGACGCGCGGCGTGGGTGCCGGTCAGATGAACAGAGTAGGTTCGGCTCAAATAGCTCTCGAGCAGGCTGCGGCAAACGGCGGAGCGGACGGTCTGGTTTTGGCTTCGGACGGATTCCTGCCTTTCGACGACACGGTGGAGCTGGCTGCCAAATACGGCATAAAAGCCATCGTACAGCCCGGCGGAAGCATACGTGATGCCGACTGCATCAAAAAAGCCGACGAAAAACATATTTCAATGCTCCTTACGGGAGTAAGACACTTCAAACACTAACGAATGAAAACCGTATTTGTCATAGGCTCGGGCGGCAGATGCCACGCTATTGTAGATGCATTGCATCGTTCCCCCTCTGTGGGCAAGATCTATTGTGCGGGAGGGAATCCCGGAATCGCGCAATACGCCGAACTCGTGCCGATAAAGGAGACCGATATAACCGCCCTGCGCGACTGGGCGCTCGAACATGAAATCGACCTTACCGTAGTAGGTCCCGAAGTACCTCTTTCGCTCGGCATAGCTGACCTGTTCCGCGAATCGGGTCTTGCGATATTCGGTCATACGAAGCAGGCGACCCGCATAGAGTCGAGCAAGGAGTTCGCCAAACAGATAATGGAGGCTGCCGG
>JAFLRS010000103.1:0-3901 GCA_022511355.1 Alistipes sp. | reverse complement strand
TACGGAGGACTTATCAAGACCGAAAACGGCATAAAGGTTATCGAATTCAATGCCCGCTTCGGAGACCCCGAAACGGAGGTGGTTCTGCCGCTTCTCGAGTCGGATATCTACCTGATGTTCCATGCTGCGGCGACGGGCGGCGAGCTGCCGGCTCTTGAGTGGAGCGACAAAGCCGTATTCGGAGTGGTGCTTGCTTCGAAGGGTTATCCGGGAAGCTACGCGAAGGGAGCGGCCATAGCGGGGCTCGACAGAGTGGACTGCACGGTATTCCATATGGGTACGACGGTCAAGGATGGCCGTCTGCTCACGGCCGGCGGTCGTGTGCTTATGGTTGTGGCCTCGGCCGACGACCTCGCTTCGGCAAGAGACAAGGTTTACGGAGAGATAGGAAAAATCGACTGTCCCGAACTCTTCTTCCGCACCGATATCGGACATCGTGCCATTGCATCTCCCGTTATTGTGGACGGAAAGGAGATTGCACGCCGTATAAAGGAGGATGTCCGCCGTCAGGTGGCCGAAATCGCGGACGGAAACAGACGCATACCGGCTTTGGCGGTCATCCTCGTAGGCGACAATCCGGCCAGTCAGGCTTATGTGCGCGGAAAGTTGAAGGCTTGTGAGATGACGGGCATTAGGAGTCGTCTGGTCACTATGCCCGACACGACCTCCGAGGAGGAGCTGCTGCATGAGATTCGGACGCTCAACGATGACGACACGGTGGACGGCATTCTGGTACAGCTGCCGCTGCCCGAGAGCATCGATGCCGACCATATTATAGATGCCATCCGTCCCGACAAGGATGTAGACGGCTTTCATCCGCTGAATGTCGCCGCTCTGTGGAACGGAAATGCGCGTTTGGTGCCCTGCACTCCGCAAGGCATAATCCATATGCTCCGCGAGCAGCGAATCGAGCTTGACGGCACGCTTGCCGTGGTTGTCGGACGAAGCAATATCGTGGGCAAGCCGATAGCCAAACTGCTGCTCGATGCCAATGCCACCGTCATCCTCGCACATTCGCATACGAAAAATCTGGAGCAGCTCACGAAGCAGGCCGACCTGCTTGTGGTTGCCGTTGGCAGGAAGCACTTTATCGGCTCGCGCCACGTGAAGAAGGGAGCCGTAGTTGTGGATGTGGGAATCAATCGCGGTGCGGACGGCAAACTGTACGGCGATGTCGATTTCGACGATGTTCTGCCTCTGGCATCCTGCATAACGCCCGTACCGGGCGGTGTAGGCCCTCTTACAATCGCAATGCTTATGCAAAATACGCTTATATGTTATAACCAACTTACGAACAATGATTAAAGAAACAACCCCCAGCACGTTTAACATCGGAACCCCGCTGACTCCCTCTGCCGTAAGAGCGCTTCTTTGCGGTTCGGGAGAGTTGGGCAAGGAGGTCGCAATCGAACTGCAACGCTACGGAGTAGAGGTAATCGCCGTAGACCGTTATCCCAATGCACCGGCCATGCAGGTAGCTCACCGCTCATACGTTATCAATATGCTCGACCCCGAAGCGCTCAGAGAGGTGATACTCAAGGAGCAGCCGTCGGTCATAATTCCGGAGGTGGAGGCTATCGCGACACCGGCGCTTATCGAACTCGAGAAAGAGGGTTTCCGCGTGATACCGACAGCCAATGCGGCTTTTCTGACTATGAACCGCGAAGCCATACGCCGTCTGGCCGCCGAGGAGTTGGCGCTGCCGACAGCTCCCTATCGTTTTGCCGACGATTACGAAGAGTTCGTCGCAGCCGTCAGGGAGATAGGCATTCCCTGCGTCGTGAAGCCTGTTATGAGTTCGTCGGGACACGGACAATCGACAGTGCGTTCCGAAGCCGATATACGTGCGGCGTGGGATTGTTCGCAGCAGTCGGGAAGAGCGGGTGCCGGACGTGTTATTGTCGAGGGATTCGTGGAGTTCGACTATGAAATCACGCTTCTCACGGTGCGTCATTCGGGCGGCACCACGTTCCTCAAGCCCATAGGGCATCATCAGGTTTCGGGCGACTATCAGGAGTCGTGGCAGCCGCAGCCGATGTCGGAGGTATGTCTCGAGAAGGCACGCAAGATAGCGCTTGCCGTTACGGAGGCACTCTCGGGATACGGAATTTTCGGTGTGGAGATGTTCATCAGAGGCGACGAAGTTATCTTCAGCGAGGTTTCTCCGCGTCCTCACGATACGGGTATGGTTACGATGATATCGCAGGATTTGTCGGAGTTTGCGCTCCATGCGCGCGCGGTTCTCGGACTTCCCGTGCCCGATGTCTTTTTCCGCGGACCTTCCGCTTCGAAGGCGATAGTGGTGGAGGGCGATACCGATCAGGTGGTTTTCTCGAATCTGCGTGAGGTTCTGGCGCAGGAGGGCGTGCAGATACGTCTGTTCGGCAAGCCCGAGGTGAGGGGACACCGACGCATGGGAGTGCTTCTCGCTACGGCCGATACGGTGGAGCAGGCTCTCGACAAGGTAAAGAGCGCTTATGAGAAACTTGAAATAACAAAACTGTAAACCCTTAATCCTGATTCTTATGATACAACGCTATTCCCGTCCGCAGATGGTTCGGATATGGACGGAAGAGAATAAATTCAACGCATACCTCGAAGTGGAGCTGCTTGCGGCCGAGGCGTGGTCGCAGCTGGGCGTGATTCCGGCCGAGGATATCCGCCTGCTGCGCGAGAAGGCGAGTTTCGATGTCGGCCGCATTCGGGAAATCGAGCAGACGACGCACCACGATGTCGTTGCTTTCACCCGTGCCGTGAGCGAGACTCTCGGCGAGGAGCGCAAGTGGGTTCACTACGGACTCACCTCGACCGATGTGGTGGATACGGCAAACGGATATTTGGTTCGTCAGGCGAATGAAATTCTCAGGGAGGACCTCAAAGAGCTGCTGTCGGTGCTTGAGCAGCGGGCCAAAGAGTT
Organism: Alistipes sp.; assembly: GCA_022511355.1. Taxonomy (GTDB): domain Bacteria; phylum Bacteroidota; class Bacteroidia; order Bacteroidales; family Rikenellaceae; genus Alistipes. The sequence continues at coordinate 984 of JAFLRS010000103.1, read as the reverse complement.
CAAATATACGCCGGTTATCGGCCGCACGCACGGTATGCACGCCGATATTACGTCGTTCGGACTCAAATGGCTTCTGTGGCTGCAGGAGATGAAGCGCAACTTCGAGCGTTTCGAGATGGCGGCCGGAGAGATTGAGGCTGGCAAATTGAGCGGTGCGGTGGGCAACTTCGCCAATATCCCTCCGCAGATACAGGATTATGTATGCTCGCATCTTAAGATAAAGTCGGTGCCCATCGCCACGCAGGTGCTGCAGCGCGACCGTCATGCATTCTACTTCTCGGTGCTGTCGCTCATTGCATCGTCTCTCGAACAGATGGCTCTCGAGATTCGCAATCTGCAGCGTCAGGAGGTGCGTGAGGTCGAGGAGGCGTTCTCGAAGGGTCAGAAAGGCTCTTCGGCGATGCCGCATAAACGCAATCCTATCGGCAGCGAGAATATCTGCGGCTGCGCGAGAGTGATGCGCGGATATATGCTCACGGCCAACGAGAATGTAGCTCTGTGGCACGAGCGCGACATTTCGCACTCGTCTACCGAACGCATAATACTGCCCGATGCCACGATTCTGCTCGATTATATGCTTTCGCGTTTCACGAACATACTGCGGAATCTGGTGGTATATCCCGACAATATGTTGAAAAACATCTATCTGACGCACGGAGTAATCTTCTCGCAGCGGTTGATGAACGCTCTGATATCGAAGGGATTGGTTCGTGAGGCGGCTTACGACATGGTTCAGCCTGTCGCTATGACGACCCTGATGGAGGGTTCGGAATTCGCGCACAACGTTAAGGCTAATGAGCAGATTAACCGATACCTGACGACCGAAGAGATCGAAGCCTGCTTTACGCTCGACTACTATATGTCGAATGTCGATTATCTGTTCAGACAGTGCGATGCGGAGTAAAAATTCAAGACAACAAAGTAATTATAAAAAATATGCAAAAGCTCGATGTAGTACTTGGCCTTCAATGGGGTGACGAGGGC
>JAFLRS010000102.1:1866-5873 GCA_022511355.1 Alistipes sp. | reverse complement strand
TCGGTCCACCAGTTGTTCATGTTGCCGTCCTTGTCGAACTGACGGCCCTGGTCGTCGAATCCGTGGGTCATCTCGTGGCCGATAACCACGCCGATTGCTCCGTAATTGACCGCATCGTCGGCATCGGGATTATAGAACGGAGGCTGAAGAATAGCCGCCGGAAAACAGATTTCGTTGGTCGTGGGATTGTAGTAGGCATTCACCGTCTGCGGCGACATATGCCACTTCGCACGGTCTACCGGCTTGCCCCACTCGGCAACCGCATCGTCATGCGCCCAACGGCGTGCCGCCACGATGTTCTCCCAGTAGGATTTCGAAGGGTCGATATCGAGAGCCGAATAGTCTTTCCAGTTGTCGGGGTATCCGATTTTCACGGTGAAGGTGGCCAGTTTCTCGTGTGCGCGCGCCTTGGTGGCATCCGACATCCAGTCGAGGGCGTCGATGTGCTGACCCAGTGCGGTCTGGAGATTCTTCACCAGCTCCGACATACGAATCTTGTCGCGTTCGGGGAAATAACGCTCCACATACATCTTGCCCACAGCCTCCGACAGAATGCCGTTGGGCACCGACATGGCACGCTTCCAGCGCGGACGCGGCTCCTGCGTTCCCGACATCACGCGGCCGTGGAATTCGAACGACGCCGCATAGAACTCGTCGCTCAGGAACGACGACGCGCTGTCGAGATACTGCGCCGCCAGATATGCACGCAAATCCTCGACCGGAGCCGTCGCCAATACCTTCATCGCGTTGGCCACAGCCGACGGCTGGGTCACGATGATGGTCTCGAAGTCGGTAATTCCGACCGCCTCGAAATAGGCATCCCAATCGACCGTTCCGGAATAGGTCTTGATGAATTCGGCCTTCGAAACGGGGTTGTACTGCGCCAGAATGTTGCGCAGCTCGACATTGGACCACATCTTCCCGGCCAAAGCCGTCTCGACATTCATCACGCCCTCGACTGCGGCTGCAATCTGCTGCTCCCCGACGCCCGCCAGACGGAACAACTCCGCCAGATAGACGCGGTAAGCCTCGCGCACGGAAGCATTCTCCTCATCGAGATAGTAGTCGCGGTTGCCCATGCCCAATCCGCTCTGACCGGCATAAAGCGCATATTCGTTGCTGTTCATGAGGTCGGCATCCATGTCCACCCCGAAGAAAGGAGCCGCTACCGAGGTGTGCATATCCGCCAAAACCGCAGTCAGTTCGCCGCGGTCGGTTATCGACATCAACTCCGCAACCTTCGACTTTACCGGCTCGGCTCCCTCGGCGTTCAGACGCACCGAATCGAGACCCAATTTGTAAAGGTCGGTAATCTTGCGGTCCGAACTGCCCGCAGGATAACTCTTTTTGGTCATCTGCGAGAAAAGCTCGTTGATGCGGATCTCGTTGTTCTCGCGCAGAACATCGAACGCTCCGTATCGCGAAAATTCCGGCTTCAACGGGTGTTTGGCCTGCCATCCGCCCGTGAAATGCTCATAGAAATCCTCGTTGAGAGCCACACTCTCATCGAAATTCGACGGGTCTATCGCCGGAGTCTTGACTCCGCTGCCGCAACCCGCCGCCACAGCAGCAATCATTGCCATCATCAATATCTTTTTCATTGTTTTCTGTTTTATAGGGTTCGCAAAAAAAGAAAATCCGCCCCGCCTTTCGCTGCGGGGCGGACTTCCCTGACTGCTGCTATTTGCGTATCGCAGCAACGCCCGGCAGCTCCTTGCCCTCCATATACTCGAGCAGCGCTCCGCCGCCCGTCGATACGTAGGAAACCTTGTCGGCCAAACCGAACTTGTTTACACACGCAACCGAATCGCCGCCGCCGATGAGCGAATATGCTCCGTTGGCAGTGGCTTCGGCAATCGCTTCGGCTACCTCCTTCGAACCGGTAGCGAACTTGTCTATTTCGAATACGCCCACGGGACCGTTCCAAAGAATGGTCTTGCAGCCCAGAATATGCTCGCGGAATGCAGCTTTGCCCTTCGCTCCGATATCGACACCTTCCCAGCCTTCGGGAATCGCATCGGCGGGAGCTTCGTCGGTGTTGGCCGTCTGTGCGAAGTCGTCGGCGATGAGCGCATCGGGCGACATCACCAGCTTCACACCCTTCTCCTCGGCCTTCTTAAGAATGTCGAGCGCCACGGGGAACATATCGGGCTCGCAAATCGACTGGCCTACATGACCGCCCTGCGCAGCCGCAAAGGTGTAGGTCATACCGCCGCCGATGATAATCGAATCGACCTTCTCCATCAGCTTCTCGATAATCGAAATCTTGGTCGAGACCTTCGAACCGCCGATAATCGCGCAGAACGGATGCTGCGGATTCTCCATCACGCCGTCGATAGCCTTCAGTTCGTTCTCCATAACGTAGCCGAACATCTTGTCATTGGGGAAGTAGTCGGCAATCAGAGCCGTCGATGCGTGTGCGCGGTGCGCCGTTCCGAATGCGTCGTTGATGTAGCAGTCGGCATACGAAGCCAGCTTCTTCACGAACTCCTTCTGCGGACCGGCCTTGAGAGCCTTCTTCGCAGCCTTCTTCTCCTCGTCGGTGGCATCCTCGGCCAATCCGCGGGGTTTGCCCTCCTCCTCGGCGTAGAAACGCAGATTCTCGAGCAGCATGACTTCACCCGGCTTCAGTGCGGCAGCCATTTCGGCAGCCTTCTCGCCCATGCAGTCGCCCGCAAAATTAACCTTCACACCCAAACGCTTCTCGACAGCACCTACAATCTGCTCGAGCGAATATTTCATGTCGTTGTTCTTCTTCGGACGTCCCAAATGCGACATCAGAATGACCGAACCGCCCTTCTCGAGCACCTTCTTGATTGTGGGAATCGCCGCACGAATGCGGGTATCGTCGGTGACGTTGCCCTCACCGTCGAGGGGCACATTGAAATCCACGCGGATAATCGCACGCTTGCCCGTAAAATCGTAAGAATCAATCTTGAACATAGTTTTTCTGTTTATTGTTTGTTTAATAATACTTTACAGTTTCGCCCTCGATGGCGGAGAGAATGTTGTTCGCCGCCGACGACGCGCCGATACGGAACAAATCGGTGGTTATCCACTCCTCGCCCAGTATCTCGCGCACGATAGTATAATATAGTGCGGCATCCTCGGCCGTGCGGACTCCGCCCGCAGCCTTGAAGCCCACTTTGCGGCCCGTTTTGTCGTAGTAGTCCTTTATGGCGCGACACATAACCACGGCAGCTTCGGGAGTTGCCGCCACATCGATTTTGCCCGTCGAGGTCTTGATGAAGTCGGCACCCGCGAACATCGACAGCAGCGACGCTTTGCGAATCAGTTCGGGGGTTTTGAGTGCGCCTGTTTCGAGAATCACCTTCAGCACCACCTCCGAAGTCTCGCCGCGCAGAACCTCCACTTCATTGGCTGCTTCGTCGTAGCTGCCCTGCAGCATCTTGCCCACATTCAGCACTATATCAACCTCATCGGCTCCGTTCTCGACGGCCATTGCCGTTTCGAGCATCTTCACCTCGAGGAAGGTCTGCGACGAAGGGAATCCGCCCGATACGCTGGTTATACGCATCGGCGAGCCGTCCACGGCCACACCCACCGTCTCCACGAACGACGGATAGACGCAAATCGAAGCTACATTGGGAATATGCGGATATTTCCCGTAAAATTCGACGGCCTTGCGTGCGAATGCGGTCACCGATTCCACCGAATCGTTGCATGAGAGCGTGGTAAGGTCTATCGACGAATAACAGAATTTGTAGACTTCCGCATTATTATATTTTGCGTCAGCGACCTTTTTGAGTCGTGCCACTTCGTCCGCAACCTGTTCTGCGGTCTGAGCGGGAGCATACTCCATGAGTTGATTTGCGTATTCCATATTCCAAAAAAACATTTTACCGTTTCACACGCAAAGATAACGATTTTTTATAAATATTCCGCTCTCTTCCTGCCCTTTCCTTTTTTTAATATTAGTATTCTACCATTTAAGGAGCGAGAATATAAAACGACAAAAGACCTCTTTTCGGAGGTCCTTTGCCTGA
>JAFLRS010000102.1:0-1766 GCA_022511355.1 Alistipes sp. | reverse complement strand
AAGGAGCGAGAATATAAAACGACAAAAGACCTCTTTTCGGAGGTCCTTTGCCTGATATCGATTAAAAAAACGTCATTTCGTATCCACAAGCGAACGAATGTTGCGGATGAGCATATCCAACGCAACCGAATTGAATCCACCCTCGGGAATGATTACATCCGCATACTTCTTCGACGGCTCTACAAACTCCTCATGCATCGGCTTTACCGTCTCCGTGTACTGACTGATTACAGACTCCATCGAACGACCACGATTCTTTACATCACGCAATATCCTGCGAGCCAATCTTATATCCGCATCCGTGTCCACATATACCTTGATGTCCATCAAATCCCGCAAACGCTTGTTCTCAAATATCAAAATCCCATCCACTATCAATACCTTCGACGGCTTTACCGGCACCGTCTCCCGCATACGGTCATGCTCCACAAATGAATACACCGGACGCTCTATCGGTACGTTGTTCTTCAACGCACTTATATGCTCAACCATCATGTCGGTGTCGAACGCCTGAGGATGGTCGTAATTGAGCTTCGTGCGCTCCTCATATGAAAGCTCGGGATGAGCCTTGTAATAGTAATCGTGGCAGATAGTCGCCACATCATCGCCCTGAAAAGCCTCCTGCAGTCGCTTTACAAGAGTCGATTTCCCCGAACCGGTGCCGCCTGCGACACCTATAACCGTAACATTCATGGTCGTTTCCCCCTTTTTTAGAATTGGCACGTTAATGTGTAATAAAGGCGGCATCCGTCATGCAGATGCCGCCTGCGATTCCGATACCCGTCAGGCGTCGATGTTCGCATAATGAGCATTCTTCTCGATAAACTCGCGGCGGGGCGGTACATCGTCGCCCATCAGCATCGAGAATATGCGGTCGGCTTCGGCTGCGTTGTCGATGGTCACCTGACGCAGAATCCGCGTTTCGGGATTCATCGTCGTCTCCCACAACTGATGAGCATTCATCTCGCCCAAACCTTTGTAGCGCTGAATATGCACTCCTTTGGTTCCGAACTCCTCGGTTATGGCGTCGCGCTCCTTGTCGGTCCAGCAGTAACGCTCCTGCTTGCCCTGCTTCACAAGGTAGAGAGGCGGTGTCGCAATATAGACATGACCGTTCTCGATAAGCTCCTTCATCTTGCGGAAGAAGAAGGTGAGCATAAGGGTTGCGATGTGGCTTCCGTCCACATCGGCATCGGTCATGATTATAATCTTGTCGTAGCGGAGTTTTTCGAGATTGAGGGCTTTGCTGTCCTCTTCGGTTCCGATGGTGACGCCCAGAGCCGTAAACATATTTTTAATCTCTTCGTTCTCCCACATACGGTGTTCCTGAGCCTTTTCGATATTGAGGATTTTGCCTCGCAGCGGCATGATAGCCTGAAAATTGCGGTCGCGGCCCTGTTTGGCGGTTCCGCCTGCCGAGTCGCCCTCCACGAAGAAGATTTCGGCTATGGAGCGGTCGCGGCTGGAGCAGTCGGCGAGTTTGCCGGGCAGACCTGCGCCCGAGAGTACGGTTTTGCGCTGTACGGCTTCGCGGGCGTTGCGTGCGGCATGACGCGCCTGCGCTGCGAGGATGACCTTCTGCACGATGGCTTTGGCATCTTTGGGGTTCTCCTCGAGATACATTGTCAGGGCCTGCGATACGGCCTGATTCACGGCTCCCGACACTTCGTCGTTTCCGAGTTTGGTTTTGGTCTGACCCTCGAACTGGGGTTCGGCCACCTTCACCGAGATTACGGCCGTCAGACCTTCGCGGAAGTCGTCGCCCG
>JAFLRS010000101.1 GCA_022511355.1 Alistipes sp. | reverse complement strand
ACAACTAACAAATACAAACTAACATTATTAACTAACAACAAACTATCTATGAAAAAACTTATTTTCGGAGTGTTGGCAACAGCAATGTTCTTTGTCACCTCTTGCGAGCGTCCGTTCGACGAGGGCCGCGCTGCCGCCGGTGAAGCGGCCACGGTGTCGGTGAACCTCGGTTTCCCGATGATGCAGACCCGCGCTTACAGCGACGGCAAATCGGCTACCGAATTGAAGTATGCCGTTTACGAGAACAAAAATTCGGTTCTGTCGCTTCTCGGCACCTATCCCGTCACCACGGACATTCTTATCAGCAAGCAGATAGATTTTCAGCTTGTTACCGGCCGCACCTACACCTTCGTGTTCTGGGCTGCCGCTCCGTCGGAGGGTACCGACTGGGAAAGCCCCTATACCGTTGATTTCGCGCAGAACGGCGCAACCATGACGGTAGATTATTCGAAAGCCAAGGCCAACGACGACCGCAACGATGCATTCTTCGCGAGCCTCGACAAGGAGATTACCGGCGACGTTCAGATGACGGTGCAGCTTACCCGTCCTTTCGCGCAGATTAACGTCGGTACGAACGACTACGAAGTTGCCGAGGCACAGGGCTGCGCTCCCGACCTCTCGAAAATTTTTGTCAGCAAAGCCTATAAGAAACTCGACCTTGTAAGCGGCGTGGCAAGCGAAGAGCAGGCCGACGTAACTTTCGCATACAGCGAAATCAACGCCGACCAAGAGACCTTCCCCGTTCCGACTTACGAATATATGGCTATGGCCTATGTTCTGGCTTCGACCGAAGAGGAGGTTCTCTCCAAGGTACAATTCACGTACAAAGAGGGCGAGGACGGCGAGGAGACCGTGCGCACGGTAGGTTCGGTGCCCGTTAAGCGCAACCACCGCACCAATATGTACGGTCAGGTGCTGACAAGTACGGCATCGGTGAATGTGGTTATCACCCCCGAATATGAAGAGACCGATTACAACTACAGTCAGCTGTTGTTTGCGGCTGCTGTCGGCGGCACGGCCGTTCTCGAGGGCGATGTCGATTTGAACGAACACGGCGACGTTCTGACCTTCACGAGAGATGCCGTTATCGACCTTAACGGCAACACCATTACCGGCCTTAAGGGAAAAGACGGTGCAATCAGGGTAACCAACGGCGCACACGTCACAATCAAGGGCAACGGCAAAATGATCTCCGAGGACCCGGAACACTCGACGGTGATTTGGGTAGCTGACGAAAACAGCTCCGTAACCATCGAGGACGGATATTTCGAAGGCAAGGGAACCGACGACCAGCTTATCTACTGCCAGTTGGGAACCATCTATATCAAGGGCGGCACGTTCAAACTTCCCGATCATAACTTCACGCTTAATTGCCTTGATGCGAGCGCCAGAGCCGGAAAGGCCACATTTGTTGTAACGGGCGGCAAGTTCTGGAAATTCGATCCGTCGGACAGCAGTTCCGAGAATCCTCATGCAAATTGGGTTGCTGCGGGATACAAGTCGGTCAAGACCGTCATCGACGGCGAAGATTGGTATGTGGTAGTGCCCGATGATACAATCGAATTGTCCTCGACCGAAACGAATAATCTTGCCGAAGCTATCAGCGCATTGGCAGAAAGCGGTGCAACCGAGGCGACAATCCTTTTCAAAGATAACGGCACCTATTCGTTAAAAGCTGTTCCCAATACGCAGCAGGTTGTTTGGCCGAGCGACACGAAACTTACTTTTATCGGCAACGGCAAGGATACCAACGTTGAGAATGCCGATTATTTCACGGCTCAGGGATGTGAAATCGAATTCCGCGATCTTACGCTCAAAGTTTTTGAGAATCCCACCAATCATACGGCCATCGGTTTCAAACAAGCTACGAAAGTTTCGATGACGAATGTCGATATTTACGGCGAGTTCCATGTTTTTGCGGGTGATGCGTCATTCGAGGGTTGCAACTTCTACTTCGGAGGCGGCGGCAAGAATCAGACACGCTATGGATTGTACTGTGAGTCGGCAGGTAAGACTACTCTCAAGGATTGTGTTTTCGATACGAGCTGCAAAACAGACTCGGATCGTGAGACCAAGGGCATCCTTGTTTACAGCGCGCAGGGCAATACCGAAATGGGCGATATCGATATAGACGGTTGCAAATTCATTGTTACCGGAAAGAAATCGACAAAGGCAGCGATTGAAATCCACTCGGAGCTGTTCGAAAAGGCCGGAACGCTGACAATTTCCAACACGACTTGTCAGGAGGATGGATACCAGTATGGTCTGTGGCGCGAGATAAATGGAGGTAACAACCAGCCGACTACGTACTACACTGTTATTGTAGACGGAGTAAAGGTACAGACTGCTGAATAGTTCTCGGCACGATTGTAGTTAAAAAAAGGGCTGCGTTTCTTAATCGAAACGCAGTCTTTTTTTTACCGCCGCCGCAATCGCATGACCGCAAAAAATGTAAATATGCAGAAAAATGACGATTTTCTATTATTTTTATTATTTTTGCACTATTAACGCGTATATAACCGACAATGAGCGACAACAGATTCAAAATAGGAATCACTCAAGGCGATACCAACGGCATAGGTTGGGAAGTCATCCTCAAATGCTTCGCCGACCAACGAATGCTCGAAATTTGCACCCCCGTCGTTTACGGCAATGCCGCCGCAGCCGAATTCTATCGACGCATACCCGCCGAACAGGATTTGCCCCCAATATCCACCTGCCAATCACCCGACGACGCACGACGCGGACGACTCAATGTAGTCGAATGCAGCATCCCCGATATTCGCATCGAACCCGGACATCCCTCAACCGCCGCAGGCAAAGCCGCCGTGGATGCCCTGCTCAAAGCCGTACAGGATTTGAAATCGGGACGCATAGACGCGCTCGTAACAGCCCCCATCGACAAAGCAACCGCTCACAGCGACACATTCAACTATACAGGCCACACCGAATTCCTCGCCGACAAACTCGACGGAGAACCACTCATGATGATGTGCAGCGACCGTCTGCGCGTCGGACTGGTAACCATTCATCTCCCCGTCGCCGAAGTCGCTCAAAATATCGACCAAGACAAAATCGTCAAGCGGCTGCATCAAATGCGTACCTCGCTCAAAAGCGATTTCGGAGTCGTGGAACCACGCATCGCCGTACTTGCACTCAATCCGCACAGCGGCGACAGCGGACTGCTCGGCACCGAAGAAACACGCATAATAAAACCCGCCATAGAACGCGCCTGCAACGAAGGAGTATTGGCTTTCGGACCCTTCGCCGCAGACGGATTCTTCGCCTCCGACGCGTGGTCGCACTACGACGCCGTTCTGGCCATGTATCACGACCAGGGACTCGCTCCCTTCAAGGTTATGGCTCCCGAAGGCGTAAATTTCACGGCGGGACTGTCGCACGTGCGCACCTCGCCCGACCACGGCACCGGTTACGACATCGCAGGCAAAGGCAAAGCCGACCCCGCTTCCATGAGGGCCGCAATATACACCGCAGCCGACATAGTCCGCAACCGGCGGGCTTGGACCGAATGGACATCCAATCCGCTGCCGCGTTTCGAACGCGACAAAGGACGCGACATATCGGTCAAAGACCTCAAACTGCCCGAACCGGCCGAAGATTAGCAACTTATAGTTTGTATTATAATAAAAAACAGTTCAATTTATGATTAAAATTACCTTCCCCGACGGCTCGGTCCGCGAGTACGCTAAGGGAACAACCGCCTTTCAGATTGCGGAGAGTATCAGCCCTCGTCTCGCTGCCGACTCCCTTGCTGCAGGCGTAAACGGCGATACGGTCGATATGACCCGACCCATCGACCACGATGCCTCGATAAAATTCTACAAGTGGGACGACCCCGAAGGAAAACACGCCTTCTGGCACACCTCGTCGCACCTGCTCGCCGAAGCCCTCGAGGCCCTCTATCCCGATATCAAATTCGGTATCGGACCCGCTATCGAAAACGGCTTCTACTACGACGTGGACACCGCAACCCCCATCACCGAGGCCGATCTGACCGTCATCGAAAACAAAATGATGGAGCTGGCTCGCAACAAAGAACAACTCGTGCGTACCGAAGTCTCCAAATCGGAAGCCCTCAAAACCTTTACCGAAAAGGGCGACCCCTACAAAGTCGAACTTATTTCGGATTTGGAGGACGGCACCATTTCGTTCTACACCAACGGCTCGTTCACCGACCTCTGCCGCGGTCCGCACATCCCCAATACGGGCTTCATCAAGGCCCTCAAACTTACCTCTGTCGCCGGAGCCTACTGGCGGGGAAACGAAAAAAACAAAATGCTTACACGCATCTACGGCATATCGTTCCCCAAAAAATCGATGCTCGACGAATATCTTGCCATGCTCGAGGAGGCCAAAAAGCGCGACCACCGCAAACTGGGACGCGAACTCGAACTCTTTACCTTCTCGCAGCGTGTGGGTCAGGGTCTGCCTCTGTGGCTGCCCAAAGGCGCCGACCTCCGCGACCGTCTGGAACGCTTCCTGCGTCAGATTCAGAAAGAACACGGCTATCAGCAGGTGATAACCCCGCACATCGGCAACATCGAACTCTACAAAACCTCGGGACACTATGCCAAATACGGCAAGGATTCGTTCCAGCCCATCCGCACCCCGATAGAGGGTGAAGAGTATCTGCTCAAACCGATGAACTGCCCTCATCACTGCGAAATCTACCGCAGCAAACCCCGCTCCTACAAGGATCTGCCGGTTCGTCTGGCCGAATTCGGAACCGTATACCGCTACGAACAGAGCGGCGAACTCCACGGACTGACCCGCGTCCGCGGATTTACGCAGGACGACGCTCATATGTTCGTCCGCCCCGACCAGCTGCTCGAAGAGTTCGAAAAGGTTATCGACATCGTACTCTACATCTTCCGCACACTCAAATTCGACAAGTATACGGCACAGATTTCGCTGCGCGACCCCAATAACAAAGAAAAGTATATAGGTTCGGACGAAAACTGGGAAAAGGCCGAAAACGCCATCATTCAGGCGGCGAAAGAGAAGGGCCTCAATACGGTTGTGGAGTATGGCGAAGCTGCATTCTACGGTCCGAAACTCGACTTCATGGTGAAGGACGCCATCGGCCGCAGCTGGCAGCTGGGAACCATTCAGGTCGACTACAATCTGCCCGAACGATTCGACCTCACCTACAAAGGCAACGACGACAAACTGCATCGTCCCATCATGATTCACCGTGCGCCGTTCGGTTCGATGGAGCGTTTCGTGGCGGTGCTGCTCGAACATACCGCCGGCAAATTCCCGCTGTGGCTCTCGCCCGAACAGGCAGTCGTGCTGCCCGTCTCGGAAAAGTACAACGACTATGCAGCCGAAGTGGTCGCCTATCTGAACAAACACGACGTCCGCGCGGTAATCGACGACCGCAACGAAAAAGTGGGTCGCAAAATCCGCGACAACGAACTCAAACGCATTCCGTTCCTGCTGGTGGTAGGCGAAAAGGAAGCCGCCGAAAGAACGGTATCGGTTCGTGCGCAGGGCGAAGGCGACAAAGGGGCTATGACGCTCGACGATTATTGCCGATATATGCAGTCGTTGGTCGAGGCCGAAACCGAAAAACACGAATAACAAACAAAATAACTTAAAGACATTGGCAAATCAACGCCCGTTCAGACCGAGACCGATAATCCCGGCGAACAACACGGAAAACAGACAGCAGAATGCACGCCGCCCCGAAAAGGAGAATCCGCATCGCATCAACGATGAGATTACGGCTTCGACGGTGCGTGTGGTAGGCGACAACGTAGAACCCAATCTGGTGATATCGCTGCGCGAAGCGCTGCGCCTTGCCGACGAAATGGAGTTGGATTTGATTGAAATATCGCCCAAAGCCGACCCTCCGGTGTGCCGCATTGCCGACTATCAAAAGTTCCTCTACCAGCAGA
>JAFLRS010000100.1 GCA_022511355.1 Alistipes sp. | reverse complement strand
CGACCTATATATACCGTTTCGTGCCGGGTTCGGTCTCTCACCGTCAGATAGGGGCCGCACGGCTTGCCGACACCAAAAATGCCGTCATAGAGACTCTGAAACGCTGCGGCTACGGAGAGGAGTGCCTCTATCTGGCCAATCGGGTCTACTATTCGCGTCTGCGCAGGGAGCTGCGCAACGAATCGGACCCCGCAACGGCCGAAATTCTGGTGTCGGAGATTCTCGATGTGGTGCGCGGAATGAAAAAGTACCGCCGCAAGAGCTTTATGCGTCAGCCCTACGATTGCAAAATAAAAATCACGAGCGGCATAACCGCGCTTTTCGAATGTTCGGCATGGGTGCGCTTCGCGGTGCGCAGGCTGCACTTGTAGCTATCGGCGAAACAAATCTTTGAACAGAGGATATCCCATTTTGCGTCGCAGCTTGATGCGTCGCACGAGGTTGAGCGGCTTGCGCTTCAGACCTTTGTGTCCGCGGAGCAGGAAGTCGTCCACCGCATCCAGCACGCGGGCCGAGCATCGGCAGTCGCGGTGCGGTTCGTGGAACATGGTGAACGCCCGCACGGCCTTCATAAGCTCTTCGGGACGCTGAAGTGCGCGTTCGAGTGCGGGTTCCACATCTTCGGGGCGGCGCACATCTATCAGATGACGGTCGGGCTGCGAATTGCGGAATGTCACTACCGGCTTGTCCAAAAACATGAATTCGGTGATTATCGACGAACTGTCGCACAGCATCACATCGGCGCGATGCATGGCTTCGCCGTCGAAGGTGTTGCCCAGATACAGCGCATTCGGATAGCGTTCGGCAATGGAGCGGTAACGCGACAAAATCGATTCGTCGGTGAGTTTGGGGTGGAACATGAATATCCAGTCGTAACGACCCGAAGCGACCATGCGTTCGATTTCGTCGGCGAGAATCGGAGTCGAGGTCAGCGACCGCGTGAATGTCGAGGAGTACAGCACCGTCTTTCGTTCGTTGGCGATGCGGGGGTGCGGGGCAAATAGCGTGTCGGCCTTTGTCCAGCCCGTTTCGTATACTCGGAAAAAGCGGAGTTTGCGTTCCAGTTCGCGGAATTGCGGAGTGGTGCTTTCGCCCTGCGTGCAGTAGATGTCGAACCATCCGCGCACGGTGAAGTGGTCGTCGCGGGTCTGACCTCTTTTGTTGATGGCGTAGCCGTGCGACAGCGAGACCTTTACGCCCGGGAAGAAGTCGGGAATATGATTGCCGGGTGCGAATACCGCCACGGGAGCATAGCCGGCGACCTCCGCGAACGTGCGCAGACGAACTTCGCCTTCGACGAGCAGGTCGGGGCATTCATCCTCGATGAACCATGCGGCATCGTCGCCGCGCTTGCGAATCTCCTCCTGCAGCGGACGCATTATGGAGTAGGCGTAGGGCAGCGAAACGTAGAGCAGATATCTTTTGCGGTCGGCCATCCTCGGATTACAGTTTTTCCAATACTCTGCGCATTCTCTCCACTCCGTCGGCCAGCACGCTGCGCGGACAGGCCAGATTCACGCGTATGAATCCTTCGCCCGCGGCACCGTACATCGTACCGGCATTGAGCATCAGTTTTTCGTCGTGTTCGAGCTGTCGTACTATTTCGGCGGCGGTCAGGGCGGCATGGCGGCAATCGACCCACGCCAGATAGCTGCCTTCGAGCGGCATTATCCTGTAGTGAGGCAGATGTTCGGCGAACCGGCCGCACATGAACAGATAGTTCTCCCGAATGTACTCTTTCAACGCCTCGAGCCACTCCTCTCCGCCGTTGTAGGCGGCAATGAGGGCCTCCACCCCGAACGGATTGACGTCGCACACCTCGAAGATGTTGATTGCACGGTCGATACGGCTTCTTACATCAGCGTCGGCGGCCACTATGTTGGCGATTTGCAGACCCGCTATGTTGAAGGCTTTGGTGGGGGATATGCAGGAGGCGGAACGGCGTGCGAACTCTTCGCCCAGCGTTGCGTAGGGGGTGTACCGATGCCCGTCGAATGTCAGTTCGCAGTGAATCTCGTCCGAGGCGACGAATACGTCGTGACGCAGGCAGATTTCACCCATTCGGCGAAGTTCGTCGCGGCTCCACACCCGTCCGCCCGGATTGTGAGGATTGCAGAGTATGAACAACGTGACCTGCGGGTCGGCGGCCGCGCGTTCGAAGGCTTCGAAATCGACGGTGTAGCCATTGTCGGAACAGACGAGCGGCAGCTCCTCTGTTATGCAGTCGTTGTTGCGTATCGACGAGAAAAAGCAGTTGTAGACCGGAGTCTGAACCAGCACCTTGTCGCCCGGACGGGTTACGGCCTTTATGATGGTGGAGAGGGCGGGAACCACGCCTATGGTGTAGAGAATCGAATCGGGGTCGATGTTCCAGCCGTGACGACGCGAAAACCAGTTGGTTACGGCATCGTAATAGGCTTGCGGAACTTTGGTGTATCCGAAGACTCCGTGGTCGAGGCGTCGCTGCAGCGCTTCGCGTATCACGGGGGCTGCCTTGAAATCCATGTCGGCTATCCACATGGGCAGAACGCCTTCATCGGCGGGGGTGTCCCACTTCACCGAATTGGTGCCGCGTCGCGGCGTAACTTCGTCGAATCCGAAATTGTGTCCTTTGCTCGTCATATATATTGAGTTGGGGTTCGAATTTCAAAGATAATCAATTTTTCGCGATTTGCAACCATCTCTCGCGGAAGAGGTATATCAAAAATATCGTTCCGCGGAAACACAGCTCCACGCACATGGCTATCCACACTCCCTTTACGCCCGTTACGGGAGCCAGCAGCGCGGCAAGCGTAAGACGCACGGCCCACATACTGCCGAGATTCATGGTGCAGGGTATGAGCGTGTCGCCCGCACCCACGAAGACTCCGTAGGCGACTATCGAGGCGGCGAACATCGGTTCGGCAAAGGCTTCGATGCGCAGAATCTCCACTCCCGCGGCCCGCACCGCCTCCACCGGAGTGATTATGCCCATCATCAGCGGAGCCGCGAAGTACATGACCACGCCCATTATGCCCATTACGGCGATACCCGTGCCGACGGTTATGTGAGCGAATCTTCGTGCCAGTCCGCGGCGGCCAGCACCCAGACTCTGACCCGTAAGCGTGGTGGCGGCATCGGCTATGCCGTAGCCCGGCATATAGCAAAGACTCTCGGCCGTCACGGCCAACGAATGGGCCGCAATGGCTATGGCTCCGAGCGGAGCGACTATTACGGTGGTCATTATCTGCGCGCCGCAAATCAGAATATGTTCGATGCCTATCGGCATTCCTATTCTGAACGCCTTGCCGAGAGTTTTGCGGTCGGGCAGACAGCTGCCGTGCGTGCCGGCCAGACGCAGTTCTTTCGAGCGGAACCACATATAGCAGAAGAGCGTGACGGCTCCGATTGCCGAAACTGCGGCCGTTCCTATCGCCGCCCCCTCCACTCCGAGTCCCGCGCCCCACATCGTGAAGCTGCGGCCGGCGAACTCCACCGTTCGGGAGGGGAATATGAGCAGGGCGTTGAATGCCACGTCGAGTACGCACATGGCTATGTTTACGACTCCGGGCACGAGTATGTTGCCGCTGCACCTCAGCATACCCACCGAGAGCGAAAGCAGTTGCAGAAAGGGCATCGAGAGTGCGAAGATGCGGAAATAGAGCGACGCATCGCGGTGAATCGATTCATCGCCGCCGAGCCATATCGGCAGACGGTCGCTCACGGCGAATGCCGCTGCGGCGAGCAGGGTTCCGAAAATCAGGACGGCCGTGAGCGACTTCCGCAGCACGGCTTTGGCTCCGTCGAAGTCGCCCGCACCGGTCAGATGGGCCACCTGCACGGCGAAACCCGTCGCGGCCGAGGAACACATTCCCCACAAGAGCCATGTCGATGTGGCGACCAATCCTATCGAGGCCGAGGCATCGGCTCCGAGCGAACCCACCATCGCCGCGTCGATATACTCCATTATAATGTTCGACACCTGCGCCAGTATGGCCGGAATGCTCAACAGCACCGTCAGCCGGAACTGCTCGCGCAGAGTCATCGGACTGCCGTTGCGAATCAGTTCGAGCAGAGTATTCTTGTCCTTGCGGCTGCTCATCGGTCGGTGCGGATTATCGGCGCAGCGTGATTTTGCAGTCGGCTGGCGACTTGATGTTCTCGTCGAGAATCGTTTCGCCTATGCTGTCGGCCGTTATCGAGCCGGTGCGCGGATTCTTTATGCTTACGACGTGTCCGACAATATCGGCACGAAGGCTCGAATATTCGAATGCGAGGTCGCAGTCTTCGGCGAAGGTGCAGTTTTCGAGTACGAGGTCCGAGGCGTAGCAGAGCGGCTGCGTGCCTGCGATGTGACAGTTCACCAGACGCAGACGCTTCGAATGCCAGCCCAGATATTCGCCGTCGAGTTTCGAATCGCGGACCGTTACGTCTTCGGTGTTCCAGAATGCGTCTTTCGAACGGATGTCGGCGTTGCGAATCTCGACGTTGCGGCAGTACTGGAACGAATAGTTGCCCTGATGACGGTAGTTCTCGATGCGGATGTCGGCACCGTGCATGAACAGATAGTCGGCGTTGGCTACCTCCACGTCGTTGAGAGTCACGCCTTTGCAATGCCAGAGAGTCTCCTGCGCATCGGGGATGCGGACCCGCTCGAGGTGCAGATTGCTCATCTCGCGGAACATCTTCGGAGCCTCGACCGTCGTGTCGGTCATCTTCAGATTGGCCGAATACCACAGTGCGGCACGCGCCCCCGGGCGGAATGTGCATCCGCTTATGACGAAACCGTCGTTGTGCCAGAACGGATATTTACCCTGAAATTCGCAATTTACGGCTTCGATGTCGGAACACTCCTTGAGCGCCGATTCCCCCGGTTCGACGGTCACATTCTCGAGACGCAGACCGTGCGATGCGAACAGCGGACGTTCGCCGCCATATACGGTATTTTTTATAATCTTTTTCATTTGTCGGTTTTAATTTTGCTGCGGCAAAATTACTGAAATTTCGGATACTTCGGCATCCGGAACCGACAAAAACTCCCGATGATGTCTATTTGCGAGGAGAGAATCTGCGCAGAGGCAGCATGAGCGTGCCGAAAAAGGCTTCGCCGAAGATTCCGCCGCTCATCTTCGAAACCCCTTCGCGGCGTTCGGTGAAGATTATCGACACCTCTTTCATCCTGAGCCCCAAACGACGGGCCGTGTACTTCATCTCGACCTGAAATCCGTAACCCTTCATGCGGACGGCATCGAGGTCGATGGTCTGCAGCGCGTGCCGCGAATAACATACGAATCCGGCCGTGGCGTCGCGGACCGGCATACGCGTCACGATGCGGACATACACCGATGCGAAGTAGGAGAGCAGCAGCCGCGACATGGGCCAGTTCACGACATTCACTCCGGCCACGTAACGCGAACCTATCACCACGTCGAAACCTTCGGCAGCGGCGGCCGTCAGACGTTCGAGGTCGTCGGGATTGTGCGAGAAGTCGCAATCCATCTCGTAAACAAGGTCGTAGCCGTGGTCGAGCGCCCATGCGAAGCCGGCAAGATAGGCCGTACCCAATCCCAGTTTGCCCGTGCGCTCGATGATGAACAGACGCTGCGGAAACTCCGCACGGCGGCGTTTTACCTCGGCAGCCGTTCCGTCGGGCGAGGCGTCGTCTATCACCAGCAGGTCGTATTCTCCGGCCAGCGACATCACTTTGTCTATCATGGCCGAGATGTTGGTTATCTCGTTGTATGTGGGTATTATGACCAGTTTTCGCATATCGGTGAGGCTCCGATTTCGGACGAAGCTCCGCAAATTTAATAAAAAGATGCGTGCGAACAAACTTTACGCCGAGATTGTGATGCCAATCGCGGGAAATAGATTAACTTTGCATTTTATAAAAAGTAAGACATATTTTAATGTATCAAGTTCGAGGAACGTTTCAGAATGATGCAGGCAGTATGATATTTTTATTTTCATATT
>JAFLRS010000010.1 GCA_022511355.1 Alistipes sp. | reverse complement strand
GGTTAGTAGCACCTGACTCATAATCAGGGGGTCGTAGGTTCAAGCCCTACAGGATCCACGAAAGAGGTCGTCACCGTGACGACCTCTTTTCGTTTAATCCCCGTTTATCGATTTCGGCGCAGAGCGCAAAAAAAACAGGCGAGGGTCTCACGACAATCGCCTGTCCACCTAAATTTTGTATGATTGAACTTACTTAGAAGTTCCGGAATTTGAGATATGCACCTCGTCTATTCCCAACCCGGAGTCTGGTGGAGCTGCGGATTGAGAGCAATTTCATCGAGGGGCACGGGATTGAGATAGTAGTGCTCCTGCCATCCTGCACCGTCGGCGGGTTTGCGGTAGGTGAAGAGGTGGCCTTTGTTGCCTGCCGCCTCCAGCTCGCCGGCACTCTGATACTCGAGACCCGTTTCGGGGTTGAGAATACCCGTAGCCAAACCGTCGATAAGCGGACGCATCACTTGCGTTGCATTCTCGACGAATACGCCGCAATACTGCTGGTCCACGAAATGTTTGGCCATCTTCCAGCGGCGGACATCCTCCCACGAGAAGCTTTCGCACATCAGCTCGACCAAACGTTCGCGGCGAATCTCCCACAACTTGGGGTCGATTGTCACATTGTCGTCATTGACCTTCGGTCTGTTGGGGTCGAAGCTGTCATCTATTGCGCTTACGGTCATATGTCCCACATCTGCACGGTCGCGCAGTTTGTTGATGGTCGCATCGGCAACGGTCTGGTCGAAACGGCCCAGCTCGAACATAGCCTCGGCGTAGTTAAGCATAACCTCGCTAACCTTGAAGAGGGGTTTGTCGGAGATGTCGAATGCGGTGTTGTTGTGCTGCGCACCCCAGTGCTGATGGTGACGCCATACGAAATAACCGCTCTTGCTTCTCTGGAAATCCTTTCCGGCACGCACGGGCGTTCCGGCTTCGCGAGCAGCTGCTATCTGGGTGCTGTTGGTTACGCTCTGCGTGTTGGGCACATTGTCGGTAGCCACGCCCTCCCAGTTGGCGCTCGGAAGCGTCTTGTGGGGCTGACTTCTGTCGTAGGTGCTGTTCACCGAACGGATTCGGTAGCTGTTGTTATCCGCATTCACGACTGCACCGCGCGAGGGGAACTGATTCAGATACTCGCTCCACGGGCTGTCGGGGCCGAAAGTGGTGTATTCGTTACCCGATATGCTCTTCAGGCTGAAGGGAGGCATGGCTGTCTGCCACAGACGCGGGTCGCGGCGGCGGAAAGTCTTGTAGATATCGGCATTTGCGTAGTCGTACTTGTCTTCGTCGGCGGTAGCCTCCTCGTAGAGGTCATCCACCGAGCTGCCCGGACCTACATATTTGTAGTACTTCACATTGGCATTGCCGATAGGCAGACCGTCGCGGGTCAGATAGAGATTGACCGTATTCTGGGGCAGGTCGAGCTGCGCATTTGCGATATGCTCGTAGTGGTCGATACGGTGAGTTTTGATATTCTCCACGTAGTGAACATAGAGCAGCACCTCATCGACGCCTGCAAGGTCCTCGAGCGTGGCGAGTTCACCCCATCCGCAGCCCGGGATTTTATTGAGGGCTTTGTTTCCCATATGGAGGTTGGGATGAGCATCCATCACCTCTTTCGAGTACTTCACGCAAGCCTCGAGCAGCTGTTCGCCGGTCACCCAGTTGTTGGATGCGCACTGCGACTCGTCCACATTGTGGTATTTGCGCCATGTGCCCTCGAAGAGCGAGAAACGCGACATAAATGCCTTTACCACATCGGGTTTGATGGTGTTGCGTTCGGTGATGTCGGGCATATGTTCGATACACCAAACCAGCTCCTTGTAGATTTGGTCGGCCACATAGAGACGCGAATTCTGTTCGCGTTTCAGTTCGGGTGCGGTCTCATCTATCAGATGGTCGAGGTATACGATATCGCCCCAGTTTATCATCATCGCATAGTGGGCATAGGCGCGGAAGAATCGCGCTGTAGCCTCGATATAGTTGCGTTCCGCATCGGTGCAGGCGGGGTCGCCGATATGCGACAGAAGCAGGTTGGCACGACGCACGAATGTATAGGCTGCCGTGTAGGTACTGTTCGACGCGGGAACCACCTGTGCATTGGCATTGCCGTAGAGGTTGCCGTATCCGGTGCCGTAGTTCACCACCAAACCCGAATATGTATCGCGGGTAGAGGTTCCGGCAAAACCGTTCACCATCGACGGACCCTGAAAATAGGTCTGACCGTTCTGGAACATGGTGTAGAGGCTCTGCAGATAGTAGGTGCAGGTTTCATAAGATACGAATGCGTTACCTTCCGAGGGGTCGGCTTTCGGCATACGGTCGAGGAAATCGTCGGTACACGAAACGGTTCCCATCGCCACAGAGGCAATCGTCAATAAACTTATTATCTTTTTCATATTCGTATTCGTTTAATAATTAGAACGTGAGATTCAGACCGAACGAAACCGTGCGATAGAGAGGATAACCGTAGGTCAAAAGTTCGGGGTCGATTCCCTTCGGCAGTTTCGAGAAAGTTGCTACGTTCTCGATGCTGGCGAATACACGCAGATTCGTAACGTAAATCTTCTCCATCCACTTCTTGGGGAAGGTGTAGGACAAGGTTATGTTCTTGATGCGGAAGTAGGATGCATCCTGAAGCATATGGTCGTTGACCCAACGGTTGTAGGCGCCGTTTTCGAGGTTGCCGTAGATACGGGGCAGCGTCGCTTTGGGATTTGCCGCAACCATATAGCCCTCCTCGCCCGGAGTGGTGCTGACAGGTTTCCAGTAGTTGGTCGTACCTTCGAATACGCCCGTCCATATTGCATCCTGATAACCCGAAGGATAGGTGTAGACATACTCGTTGGCGATAAAGGTCTGACGCTGGCCTACGCCCTGCAGCATTACGCTGAGGTCGAATCCTGCATAACCCACGCCCAGATTGATACCGTACTGATAACGGGGCAGGTTGTTGCCGATAACGGTCTGGTCGCCCGGGGCATCGGCCGTATTCTTGCCGTAGTTGATCTGATTGCGTTCGCTGTCGTTGAGCTGACCGTCGCGCAGATTCTTGTACTTGTAGTCACCGGGTTTGGGCGATATTGCGGCACCCGAAGAGTTGGCAACCGTAGGCACGCCCTCTTTGAGAGTCCATGTCGAGAGGTCTTCATAATCGTCGACAGTGTAGAAACCGTCCCACTTGAAGCCCCAGAGATCGCCCAGACGCATACCGTTGTAGTAGTAGCCCAAAGTCTTGGCCTCGTTGCCGTTGATGTTGGTAATCACGGTGGTGTAGTCCCACAGGTTGAGACCTACGTTGTAACGGCCTTTGTGCTGTGCGAAGTTGCCGCGCCAGTTGAGCTGCAGCTCCCAACCGCGGGTGCGGAGCGAACCCACATTCTGCAGAGGAGCCGATGCGCCTACCATACCCGACATGGGCATACCGCTGGAAAGAATATCCTTCGTATCGCGCTGATACCACTCGAAGGTACCGGTCAGACGGTTGTTGAACAGCGCGAAGTCGAGACCCACGTTGGTGGTGGTGATGGTCTCCCACGTATAGTTACCGCTGATAAGGGTTCCGTCGGGCCACAGATAGCCGGCATAGTCGTCGCCGGTGAGCCAGTAGGTGCCCTTTGCATCGAAGGTCATCGACGAAAGATAGCCGTAGTAGCCCGCCTGGTTCTGGTTGCCCACCGAACCGTAGGAGAAACGGGGTTTAATCTGGTTCACATAGTCGCGCGTGGAGTCCATAAACTTCTCCTCGGCCAGATTCCATGCAACCGAGAACGAGGGGAAGAATGCAAAACGGCTCTTCTTGGGGAACTTCGACGAGCCGTCATAACGGCCGCTGAGTTCGAGGATATATTTGCCTTTGTAGTCGTAGTTGATACGTGCGAAGCCGCCGCGGATGGCATAATCCCAATATTCGTCGGAGGGAAGAATCTGACCGCCCGCACCGTTGAGCGAAGGTACGTCGAGCATACCCTGGTCTTCGGCGTAGGTGTTATACCATTCGTAGTTCTGCGCCTCCTGCATATAACCGGCCATAACCGAGAAGTGGTGGTCCTGTGCAACGTCGAACTTGTAGGTCAAATAGGCGTTGAAGGCGTTGGTTACGGTGTGGGAGTAACGCGAAATCATGTAGTCGTGTGCAGGACGTGCGGCAGCACTTTCCTCGGTGGTGGTAAGCGCATACTGACCCGAGAAGTAGTCATACTTCTGACCCACCTTCTCGTAGGTGTATTCGAATACCGCCTCGAGACCTTTGACGGGCCTGAGAATCGACTTGAGGAAGAAACGCGGAACATCGGTAATCGTGCGTGCCGTATTGGATGCATTGATAATGTTCAGCGGGGTACGGTAGGGCTGACCGGTAACGGGGTCCTCAACCGTATCGGGAACGAAGTTCATATTGCGGGTCGAGAGCAGATAGCCGTTCTCGTCCACCATATGGTTGCGTTTGCGCTGCGAGTAGGCGAAGTCGGCCTCCTGCGTGAACCACTTGGCGATGTCGGCCGAAATGGTTCCGTTGAAGGTCATACGGTTGAAGAGGTCCTTCTTGCCTGCGTAGGGGCCGTTTTCGTCGTAGCTGTTGCCCGACACGCGGAAACGGATGCGGTCGGTAGCGCCGGTCACCGAAACGTTGTGGTTGTGCGAGAAACCGGTCTCGAGCATACGTTTGTACTGGTCTCTCTCGGTCAGATAGTAGCGGTGACCGTCACCGTTGTTCTCGATGAAGACTCCGCCGTCGTAGAGCGTACCCAGCTGGCTGAGTGCCGCACGGTCGGTCTTGTAGAGGCGGATATACTCGAGCCAGTTGTCGATGTTCTGACCCACATTGGCATAACCGCTGCCGTTTTTCAGCTCCTTGTGCATCTTCAGGAACTCCTCCATCGGAATCTGCTTGGGAGTGGTCACGGCATTCGAGAAACCGAAGTTGTTGTTGTAGTTCACCTGAATCTTCTCGGCCTTCTGCGGACGCTTGGTGGTGATGATGATTACACCGCCGGCAGCACGGGCACCGTAAATAGCCGACGACGAAGCATCCTTAAGCACCGAAATCGATTCGATGTCGTTGGGATTGACCGCGTCGATGCTGCCCGGCACGTTGTCGATAAGCACCAGAGGAGCGACACTGCGGCCGCTATTGCCCGAGAAGGTGTGCGTACCGCGAAGCTGGAGCGTGTTGCCCGTCTGACCCGGAGTACGGCTGGTGGTGATGGTAAGACCCGGAACCGCGCCCTGAAGAGCCGAAGCGGCATTGGGGGCCGGACGGTCGCCCAAAACCTCATCCATCTTCACGGTCGCCACGGCGCCCGAGACATTAGCCTTTTTCTGAACACCGTAACCGACGACTATCACATCGTCGATGCCAACGGTATCCTCTTCGAGCGTGATTGTCATCGCTCCGGCCGATGCAGGCACCGTCACCGTCTTATATCCGATATAAGACACCGACAGCATAGCACCCTCCGGCACCGAAATGCGGAAAGCACCGTCGAGGTCGGTCATAGCACCGTTTACCTCGTTGCCCTCCTCAACGACAGTCACTCCGACAAGCGGCAGACCCTCAGAGTCCACGATTTTGCCGCTCACTTGAATCAGACTCTGAGTCTCTGTCGCAAAATACTGATTTTCAGAAGCTTGAAGGGTTAAAATCCCCCCCCCCAGCAACGACAGAAACGAACAGAGCCGAAGCCATTAATTGTAGAGTTCGTTTCATGATAGATTAAATTTTATTTAAGTTAGTTTCTTAAGAAGTCGCATCGACTTCCTATTGCAAAGTTAAATATTTTTTATTCTTCCGCAAAAAAACATCCTATTTTTTATCATTTTAATTATCTTTGCATATCGAAACACGAGCAACGCTCATTGCGCATTATAAATATAAGTACAACCAATGAAAAAACTCATACTCTCGGCGCTCCTCGCCGTATGCGCACTCTGCACCGCCGCACAAAATCTGTGGGACGCCGCTCAAACATCCTCGCCACAAATCAACGACGACAACTCCGTGACCTTCCGGCTCCACGCCCCCAAAGCCGTGAAAGTCCTCGTTACCGGAGACTTCCTGCCCGACAGAACAGCCGAACTCACCGAAAACGAAAACGGAATCTGGTCCTTCACCACCCCGCCGCTCGCTCCCGAACTCTACAGCTACGCCTTCATAGTCGACGGACTCAAAATACTCGACCCCGCCAACGTTTATGTCAATCGCGACGTGGCGACACTCGCCAATATATTCCTGATAGAAGGCGGACAGGCCGACCTCTACAAAGTGAACGACGTGCCGCACGGCTCGCTTACCCGCACATGGTATCACAGCCCCTCTCTCGGCACCTCGCGGCGAATGACCGTCTACACCCCGCCCGGATACGAATCGGGCAAACTCCGCTACCCAGTACTCTATCTGCTCCACGGAATGGGCAACGATGAAGAGGGTTGGCCCGCACTCGGACGCGCAGCACGCATAATGGACAACCTCATAGCCTCAGGCAAAGCCCAACCCATGATAGTGGTGATGACCAACGGCAATGTCGCACAGCAGGCCGCCCCGGGCGAAGCTCCCGAAGGCATGGTGCGGCCCTCATTCAATCTGCCCCACACCATGGACGGCACGTTCGAAGCCTCGTTCCCCGAAATAGTGGCCCGCATCGACGACTGCTACCGCACTCTGCGCGACAAACACCACCGAGCCATAGCCGGACTCTCCATGGGAGGCTTCCACGCCATGCAAATCTCCAAAGAGTATCCCGATATGTTCGACTACGTGGGACTCTTCTCCGCCGCCGTAAGAGCCGGTTACGAATCCCGCTCGCGCATCTACGACAACTGGCAGCAAAAAGTCAAACTCCAATTCAAAAAAAGACCCGCACTCTACTGGATAGCCATAGGAAAGGACGATTTCCTCTACCAGGCCAACGTCGAATATCGAAAATGGCTCGATGACAACAATCTGCCCTACATCTACCGCGAATCCGACGGAGGACACGAATGGCGCAACTGGCGCATATATCTGAGCGAATTCGCACCCATGCTCTTCCGCAGCAAGGGCGCAACCGAATAACCCCGAAACCTGAATGACCATGCATCTCAAATTCATGAATCTCAATCTGAAATCGACACTCCTCATTCTGCTCGCGGCAACGGCCGTATCACTCGCAGGATGCAGCGAAACGACTCCCGACATCGATGCGGAAATCCCCGAAGAAGAGGAACCGCAGAAGCCCGAGGAGCCCGAGGGACCCGAAATTACGCCGCACTACTTCTCGATAGAAGAAGCCTTGCAGTCGTTAAGTTTTCCGGCCGACCAATCCGAAAAATTCATCCCCATAGACACCGACCTCCCCGCAGAGGAGTGGAAAATAACCGATCCCGACAGCTGGGTCAGCGTTACGGTAGTCGAACCCGACCCCGAATCGGGAGAGGGAGGGGGTCTGAACCTCACAATCGAGACCAACAACGAAGTCGAAGTCCGCTCCACGTCGTTCAAGGCGGGAGCCACGGTCGACGGCGTATATACCGAATTTGAAATAACCGTGCGGCAGTTGGGCGAAGCTCCGGCGATACTCGTCAACAACAGCAACCTCACGGCCCAAGGAGGTTCGTTCAACCTTTCGGTGCTGTCGAATATGCCCGTAAAACTCGGACCCGCTCTCTCCCCCGACAATTCGGAATGCGGATGGATCGAGGTCGCAGAAAACGGTCAGCCCGTCACGCGAAGCCTTGTCGAATACGAATTCAAATGCTACGCCTTCCCCAACGTGAAAGCCGCCTCCCGTTCGGCTTCCATAACAGTCTCCTCGGCCGACCCCGCATACGACATCTCCAAAACCCTCACCGTGACTCAGGCTGCGGGTCAGGGCATCCCCGAACCCGATACCACGCCCGACATCAAGATTACCATAAGCAGCGCGCAGGCCAGCTCCACCAACCCGGGCAGCGGAGTGGAGCATCTTTTCGACAACATTAAGGAATACGACAGCGACAGCTATCTCTATCATACGCTTTGGGAGCAAAACGGCGGCACCAAATTCCCCGTAACCGTTACATTCACATTCGCATCGCCCTCGCGCGTAAGCTATATGATATGGTACTCGCGATTCTCCTACGCGAACGGCAATCCGGGCGCATTCGATGCCGAATACCGTCTTTCGAACGAATCCACGTTCCGTCCCTTCAAGAGCGGCACATTCGGTTCGGCTTCGAACTCCATGTTCAACATGGATCAGACCCCGGGAGCGCACACGATACAGTTCCCCAAGTCGGTAGAAAATGTCAAGCAGGTAAGACTGACATTCTATTCGGGTTATGGCGGCTACATCGCCGGCGTCGAGACCGAATTCTACAACTCCGTGCGCAATGCGGGGTCACAGGCTTCGCTCGACAAGGTTTTCACCGACTCCTCCTACTCCGAACTGCGTCCCAACGTCACGCGCGAGGATATATACGCCCTCTACGAAACCGAACCCTATTTTGCCGAGAATGTGGCCATGCCCCTCTTCAGCGGCACCTACAAAGGCTATGAACGCGACTTCCGCATAGGCACCTACGAGGCTTACAGCAACGGCGAGGACAAATGGCTCGAATTCCGCACGCGAAAATACACCCGCATGGACAATCCTACGGGAATCTGTGTGAACAAAGGCGACAAACTCGTCGTCTGCGTGGGTCCCATGCCCGCCGGCAACTACTGCTATTTGGGCATCGCCGGCGAAGCAAGCAACGGATACACGGCCCGATACGACGATTTCGATTACAACGTCGGTCTTGTCGAGGGCATAAACGAGATAACCGCCGGAGCAGACGGTATGTGCTACATAGTGAACCGCGCCGGAACGCTGACCTCTTCATCGGGTGCAGTCAAGGTGCATTTCATCCCGGGCTACGGACGCACGGTCGGATATTTCGACCTGCGGCGTCACACCGACTCCGACTACAAGGCGCTTCTAGGGGCCTCGAAAGAGAAATATTTCGTGGCCAAAGGCACCAACATCATATTCAATATGCACTCCGCCACCCTGCGCAAATATGCACCCGACGGCATTACATCGGGACTCACGGCGTGGGACAACATTCTGGGCTGGCAGCTCGAACTTATGGGACTGGCACGTCAGAACAGCAACGGCACATGGGACCGTCTGGTCGATCAGACCCACTTCAACAACCACATGGTAGCCGTATCGACCAGCCAGCAGGAAGCCTACATGGATGCATCGAACTACCGAATCAACTTCCAGATAGAATCGGCGATTCCCAAAATCATATCGCTCGAACTGCTCAACAAGGCCGAAGACAATACATGGGGCCCCGCTCACGAGGCCGGACACGTCAATCAGATGTTCATGCTCTGGAAGTCCAACGCCGAATCCTCGAACAACCTCTTCTCGAACTACGCCATCTACAAGATGGGCGTATACGGTTCGCGCGGTTCGCGGCTCTCCGTTCTTTCGGACTACTTCGCCAAAGGCAAATCGTGGGTCGAGATGGGCGGCGCCGATTACGAGGATACCGAAATGCATATGCGCATGAACTGGCAATTGTGGCTCTATTTCCACCGCTGCGGCGGCAATACCCAATTCTGGCCCCGTCTTTACAATCTGCTCTGCACCGAGTTTCGTCTGCCCAACGAACAGGCCGGATACTATAACATGACCGAAGACAACGGCAAGTGTCAGATGCTCTTTGCCGAGGCCGCCTGCAAAGCCGCACAGCTGGACCTCACCGACTTCTTCGAGGCATGGGGATTCCTGCGTCCGGTGGATATGACATACAGTCAGTACGGCACGACGCGATACACCGTCACCACCGCCATGATCAACGACCTGAAGAAAAAAATGGCGGCCTATCCGAAGGCACCCGCCATACAGTTCATCGAGGACCGCACCAACACCTGCGATTTGGGCTATTACACCATATTCCAGAACAAAACTCCGATTACCGGCACGCCGACCTACACATTGGATTACTTCGGCCCCACTCCGGCAATCTTCGTTTCGGGATGCTCCAACGCAGTAGGCGTGGAGGTTCGCGACGCTTCGACGAATGCATTGCGGTACTTCTCCAACTGGAACAATTTCCCCCTCCAGGACGTCTCAACCTCCAATATGAAGGTATTTGTCGTGCAGTGGGACGGAACCCGCATCGAAGCGACACAAAAATAAATTCTGACAAACGTCAGACAACGGCAGAGGGGCGCGGCTTATATGCAAGCAGCGCCCCTCGATTTTTGCCCGGGAAGAGTCTCAGACACCCGAACGGACTCCGAACAGACGCTCCACGATGCCGCTGTTTTTCATATCGGCGGCGGGCAGATGCAGAAGGTGCGGAGAGTCTATCATCACCACCGAATCGCACAGATTAAGT
Source organism: Alistipes sp. (assembly GCA_022511355.1). Classification (GTDB taxonomy): domain Bacteria; phylum Bacteroidota; class Bacteroidia; order Bacteroidales; family Rikenellaceae; genus Alistipes. The sequence goes on along the minus strand of JAFLRS010000010.1, from coordinate 12,949 downwards.
GCTATATCGAGTTCGTGAGTCGAATACAGAATCGTTTTGCCCTCGTTGTGGGCCAGTTCGCGCAGCAGAGTGCAAATTTCGTATCGTGTGGGCAGGTCGAGGAACGACGTGGGTTCATCGAGCAGAATCACGGGGGTCTGCTGCGCCAAAGCCCGTGCAATCATGATGCGCTGACATTCGCCGTCCGACATACTGTCGAGCGAACGGTCCGCATAGTCGGACATCCCCACCGACGCGAGCGAATGTTCCACAATCAGGGCATCTTCGCGCTGCATACGTCCTATCCAGTTGGTGTAGGGAGCGCGGCCCAGAGCCACCACATCGCGGCAGCGCAGATTGGCTATCCTGACCCGTTCCGTAGTTACGAAAGCGACCGTTTCGGCCATCTGCTGCGGAGTCATCGAGGCAATCGAACGGCCGCCGAGCAGAATATCCCCCGAACGAATGGCGCCCAATCCGCCCAAAGCCCTCAACAGAGTCGATTTGCCCGAACCGTTGCGACCCGTAAGGGCTGCCGTTTCGCCCGCACCGAGCCGCATCGAACCGTGTTCGATAAGTATGCGGCTGCCATAGCCTGCGGTTATATCTTCGACCCTTATCATGATATGGATTTGTTGCGCACCACCACCCATACCACTACGGGTATGCCCAACAGTGCGGTTATGGTGTTTACGGGCAGCGTGAGCCATTTCGAAATCATGTCGCAGAAGAGCAGCACGGCCGAACCCGCAAGTGCCGAAGCAGGCATCAGAATGCGATGGTCGGCATTGCGGAAGAGCATACGTGCCACGTGCGGCACGGCAAGACCTATGAATCCTATGGGTCCGCAGAATGCGGTCACCGTACCCGAAAGAAGCGTCGTCGATATGAATACCAGCATTCGCGAACGACGCACGTCGAGACCCATGGTGCGGGCATACTGTTCGCCGAGCAGCAGCAGATTGAGCGGCTTCACCGAAAAGAGTGCCGCAACACCTCCCGCCGCCACGGCTATCCAGAGCAGATGCAGCTGCACGGAGGTGACCTCGCCCAGCGAACCCATGGTCCATATGACGAACGTCTTGAGCGAATCTTCGCGGCTCAGATACTGCAGAATCTGCACCACGGCACCCACTCCCGACGAGAACATCATGCCCAAAATGAGAATCACCATTATATCCTTTATGCGTCGGCTCACGACGAATATCACCGTCAGCACCGCCGCCGAACCTATCCATGCCGCACCCGCAATTCCGAACGAAGCGAAGAACGCGCCTCCGGCAGCCCCGAGCAGCGGAATTCCCAAAATGAAGAGAGCCACACCCAAACTCGCTCCGGCACTTATGCCCAGCACATAGGGACCCGCAAGCGGATTCCGGAACAGAGTCTGCATCTGGAGTCCGCTCACGGCCAAAGCCGCACCCGCTATCAGAGCCGCCAAAGCCTTCAGCAGGCGTATCTCGCGAATTATCTTTACCGTCGCCGCATCGGCATCGCCCATCAGCGCCGACCACACCTCGCCCAACGGCACACGCACGCTGCCTACCGCCAAATCTGCCGCAAAAAGCAACAACACGGCGACACTCAGCACGATGAAAAGTATGGCGGTTCGCGATTTCATACGGCAAAGATAGGGATTTATTGCAACTTCCTATAATAAACAAACTCCTCCGAAATCAGCTCGGGGTGGAAAATCTTAATCATGTCGCGCAGCACGATGTCGGGATGCACCACGCCCGACTCCCAATAGTCGTTGCCCCCCGCATCGTTGGCCCGCAGGTCGAAATTCCATACTCCGCCCTCACGCACGCAACGGGCATCGGCGAATTTGGGCAGAGCGCGGCTCAACTCGCCTATGGTGCGGTACGAACCCACATTTATCCATACATCCGCCTTCGAAACCAACAGCGCAGCCTCCTCCATATCGACCGGCAGCGAACGGTTGGTCGCATTGTCGCGATAAAGATAGTCGCCGCCCGCATCGGCAATCATTCGGGCCGTATAGCTGCCCGCCGGCGACATGAACCACGAATCGCCGTAAGGCGTGTTTACCATAACGGCAGGAGCCTTCGATTCGGCGGCGGCCGCCATATCCTTAAGAGCTTCATAACGGAGCGGTATTCCGGCAAAGAGTGCGGCCGCATCGTCGCGGCGTCCGACAATCTCCCCCACGGCCACCATCCATTCGGCCTTGCCCAACGGCGAATCCTCGAGATAGTCGCCTATGTAGACGAACGGAATGCCCAGTTCGCGGAGTTTGCCCTCCATGCCGCTGGCACTGTCGATGCCGTATAACAGCACGATGTCGGGTTGCAGAGCCACCGTCAGTTCGTAGTCGATATTGCCTTCATAGCCCACATCGCCTATACGGTCGCGGTTGGAGGCGACATATTCGTTGGTTATATAGCCCGCACCCGAGACCCCGACCACCCTGCCGGACTCGCCCAGCATATCGAGCATCGCCACGTGCGACGACGAAATGCAGATTATGCGCACGGGGTCGGACGCAAGCACCTCTCCGCGAAAACCCGCAGGCGGAACTTCTCCGTTTCGGGATATGAAGAGCTGTTTTTCCACATTGTCGGCCCCCTGCCACGGATTGCGCGACCGCAGTATCGTACTCTGCCACCCCTCGGCGCCCGAAATGACGAATCCCGAAGCATATTGCGGAGCATAGAGTTCGATATCGAAACGGTCGGCGGACGCAGTGCCGCAGGATGCCGCGGCGAATGCCGCCAACACGGAAACGGATATTCTGAAAGCCAATTTCATCATCGGTCGGTTTTGCGTTGTTTGAATTTGGGTTTGATTTCGAGGAATATTTCGAAGTTCATGCGCGGCATGGGTCGCGAAAGCACCGATTCGTACTCCTCGTTGAGCAGATTCTTCACCGCCGCCTTAATCGAGAGGTCGGACCAGCTGAATGAGAATGCCTTTTCGAGCGACACGTCGTTCATGAAGTATGGCAGCACGCGGGTAATGCGGCTCTTCATATTGTTGTCCGAAGTAGTGAACCGTTCGCTGTACCAGCACCATTTGTAGATGAGCCGCCACGAACGGAATGTAAGACGGCCCGTAGCCGAAGCCGAATATAGCGGCACATAGACCAACTGCTTTCCGATTGCGCGGTCGGCCCAGTCGGCGGGGTCTCCGTTGTTTATCGAGGGGGTCCACGAGAATGCCGCATCGCCGCCCAGCTGCCAGTCGCGCGCGAGCCGTATGTCGGTATTGAGTTTCAGCTCCACGCCGTAGGCGTGTACGCTCTTGATATTCTTGGGGGTCCAGAAACCTTTGGCCGTCGGGAGCCACACTATCCAGTCGTCGATGTAGGAGTCGAACCACGTCGCACCGCCCGAAAGTGCGAACAACCCCTCCCTGCCGGTCGCGAACGAGATGCCGGCATCGTATGTAAAACCGTGTTCGGGTTTGAGGTCGGGATTTCCGCCCGGAAGAAAATAGAGGTCGTTGAGCGACGGGAATCGGTAGTTGCGCGAAACCGATGCCTTAAGCATCACATTTCCGCGCTTCGAAAGTTTGTAGTCGGCGAAGAAAGCCGGTATAACGGGCGAGAATTTGTCGCCGTACATCTCTTCGCGAATCACGGCCGAGAATCCGAGCCGTTCGGTGGGCATCCATTTCGCCGACACCCCCGCCGAAAGCTCTATGCGGGCCTTCATGTAACCCACCACCACGCGTTTGCCGTTGCCCTGCGCGAGCGACTGCGAATTGAGGTCGAGTACATTGCGGTCGGCACTCTCGACGAAGTGCTGATGCGCCGACAAATCGGCCGTAAAGAGCCATTTGTCCCTGACGACATATTCGGCATCGGCCCGTCCGTAGACGGTATTCACCTTGCTGCGCGAAGCTATCATCGTGGCCATGTTCCCGTTGCCCAGCGAACGTTCGAAATCGTAAGCCTGCGCGGTGTGGACATATCCGCCGCTCACGCCGAGCTTATAGTCGCCTCGAATGCGCTTCCACGACAGAATGCCGCGGAAAGTCCGTTCGCGCTGTTCGTTGCGGTAGTCGCTCTCCTCGCGGTGATCGACCGAAAGCATCGGCAGACCGCGTTTCGAATCGAGATACCACGCCTGCAGACCGAAACGGTCGCCGCGGCCCGTGTTGTAGTATACCTCAGGCAGAATGTGCAAATCGCGGAATGCGCCGTTTTTGTTGCGTTCGACGGGATAGTAGGTGGCTATGATGTTGTGTTCGTCGTCGTAGACATTCTCTTTTTTGTTGTAGTTGGTGTATCGGAAGTCGTTGCGCGAATTAGAGTAGACGGCGCGTGCCGACACCTGCCAGTGCGAATCGCCGTAGGTAAGACGCAGAAACTCGTCGAAGGTCATGAACGAACCCGCACCCTGCACGAACTGCAAACCGAAACCGTCGGCATCGGCGGGTCGCGTCGAAAGCTTGACCGCCCCGCCCAGACCTCCGCCCGTCTCATTCACCGACGAGGTGCCGTGCAGCAGTGCGGCATCGTCGATAAAGTAGGACGGAATCATCGAGAAGTCGGTCATTCCGAGCATCGGAGAGTTGATTTTCATGCCGTTCCACGTCACCTGCGTATGCGAAGCCGAAGTGCCGCGAAAGGCTACGGTCGAGAGTGTGGCCCGTCCGTACTGCTTCACGAAAATCGAAGAGTTGAAGGTAAGGATGTCGGCCATCGACAGAGCCACATTCTCGCGCAGAACCACCGAATCGAGTTCGGTCTTCTGCACGCCTATATCCTTCATCGGCCGACGACCCGTCACCGACACCTCGGGAATGGGGACTATGTAGGAGGCATTGCCGTTCCACCAGCCGCCGCGGTCGCGCACACCATCCTCCTGTGCGGCACAAACGAGTGCTGCACACAAAGAAAACAGAAGTGCGACCGTCTTTTTCACAGGCTACTGATGATAAATGCCGTTTCCGTCGAGAATATCCTGTTTGGTGGGATTGAAGCCCGAAGTCGAACCGTTCAGCACGTTGCCCGAGATATCCCAGTTGCCGTCGGGGACCGAAGCGGCCGCTTTGGAGAGTCCCGAGAAATCGGTGATGGCACCCCACCACTTGACGGTGAGTTTGCCTATCTGTTCGACATCGGCGAAATCCGCGAGCGAAGTGCGCAATGTGAAGTTCTTGGCCGTCGAGGCCATAGTGGAGCCGTTGAACACCAACTCGTTGATTTTGCGCAGTTCGGGTATCGAGATTCCTCCGTCGGGCACATACTGCATATAGTTCATCTCCATCTTGACGGTGACTTCGGCAAGTTTCGGAAGCTCCAGACCCTTGAGCCAGTAGGCACTCGTGCAGGTGAAGGTTCCCACGCGTTCGAGGTCGGGGAATCGGAGCGTCAGATATGCGCCCGAACTGCCCGAGAAGCCCGCCTTGAGAGTTCCGGCCTCCACCACATTCGCCAACTCCATCTCCGAAACCGCAGTGACGCGGTAGCTGCCTATATCGAGCGTTCCTTTGATTTTTACGGGATTCTCGAACGCGGGCAGATTCACCTGATGAGTCAGCGTGCTTGCGCCGTTGAATGCCACGTCGTTAAGCTCTTCGCCCGCGGTTATGAGGGCGAGGTCGGAGCAGCCTATCACATCGAGACGACGCAAATCGGCTATGCCCGAGATGTCGAGATGAGCGATGCCGCTCATATAGTAGAGATAGAGTTTGCCTCCGACAGCCGTCAGACGCGGAGTGACTATTTCGGCGACGTTGCGCATATAGCGCAGCTCCATATCGCCGCCCACCGACATCAGTTCGGGCAGCTCCAGACGCTCCAGCGACTCGGTGACGGCCGTCTGAAAACAGATTCGTCCGGCGGTGCTGCGAAGCTTCGGCAGCGTTATCTCCTCTATCGGCGAAACGGACGTATTGCCCTCGACCGAAAGGTCGCCCGACACAGTAACCAGTTCGGGGAACGAATATCGGGCGGCTGCGCTCAGAGTTTTGCAGGCCACGCCTCCGCAGCTCTGCAGCACGGGCATCGAGACCTCCCCGAGAGCCGTGAGCGAAGTCAGCGAGATTGTCCCGTCGGCAAGCTCCAGTTTCGGCAGAGCCAGGCTCTGCATCTTCGCATACTTCTCTATCGAGAACATTCCGCGCACGACCCGAAGCGACGACAAATCGAGCGACGTCAGCATCGTATTGCTCGACGAAGAGGTCGTTCCCGCCTTCATGATGAAGTATCCGTCGCAGTTTTCCACCTTCGAGAGGTCGGCCATGGCCAATCCCGCCGCATCGGCATACAGACTTCCCAGACTCCGCAGCCGCGGGAATTGCAGAGCCGTGACATCGGCGCAATTGATATGCAGCGCACCGAGCGACTCGAGCGACGGCATATCGACCGAGAGTCCGTTTTCGAGCGACACCGCCGCCGACTGCGAACCTATAACCAAACCGCCGGCGCGAACAACGCCGCCCAGACCGTCGAGACTCTCGCCCTTGAACGACGAATTGATGCATATGTCGTAACGCACTTCGGTAAGATGCGACAGCGGCGACAAATCGGTAATCGGGTCATCGGCAACGGCCGACAGCGAACCTATCACGAGGCTGCCCTCGACGACCGAAACCCCCGAAGCGGCAAACGCCTCCACATCCGACTGCGCAAGCAGCACCACCGAACCTCCGCTCGCAACTCCGGTGCGCCGCACCGTATAGAGATAATCGCGCTGAGAGCCGCCCTTCGACACCACGCGGAAACGGTGTTCGTTGTCCCAGTCGCCGATTGCCGCAGGGTCGGGATAGAGTACCGCCTGCTCGCAAACGGTACAGGCCGCACGGGCACCCTCGAGCGAACAGTTTTCGGGCACCGTGACCTCGATGCGTTCGCCCGTAATCGCGGCTTCGTAAACGGCCCCTTCGACCGTGGTCAGCACGAACGAGGTGACATGATTGTCGATGCCCTCGAACTGCGTTTCATCCTTGGAATCGTTGCATCCGAACATGGTCAGCAGAGCCGACGCAATGAAAAAAGCATATATGTGTTTCATCTTCGGAATCCAATCAGTTAAGTGTTTTTTCCAAATTGTAATCCTTGACGGTCAGCACTTCGGTCGAGATTTCGCCGAGCCATCCGCTCGCAGAGTTGATGCCGCACTGTATCTTCACGAAGTCGATATAGCCCAAATCGACGGCACCGCCCTCGAAATCCACCGCATCCGATATGCGGAAATAGTTGTAAAGGTCGTCGGTAATGCGGTCCGTGAGGCTGTAGTTGTCGGCATAGCCCCATTCGAAGTTGCGGTTCTGCCACCCCGTACCGCTGCCCGACTCGTCGGAGTTGCGCGCCGCCAAACGGGTCCCGCGCAGAGTGTAGCTGTCGGCCGCAATCCAGTCGGGATAGCGGGGATTGAGCGTTATCATGCCCGAATCGCCCCTATTGTCGCTCCATGCCACCGGCGACTGCGCGTTCCGCGGACGATAGTATGTCACGGCGTAGTCCTGAATCGTCTCGGGCTTGCCGTATTCGGAACCTTTCAGCTCGTACCACGTATCGTCGGGGAGTCCGTTGCCGTTCTCGTCCTGCATGACCCACACGATGCCCGGTTCCGAAGAGTTGTCGAACGCATTGCCGCGAACGGCGAAATCATAGCCTCCGCCATTGTCGATGCTGTGGTCGAAACCCACCACCACATAACCGCCGAAAGAGCCGAGCGAAACATAATTTTCGGGGACGGTAAGGATGCTTTCAGCGGCCGCCACGGCAGCTGCGGGGTCGGTGGACGTCGAAATCTGGGAGATGAACTGACCCGGAGCCGGCGTGAAATCATGAACTTTGGTGCAGAGTACCGAACTCGAAGCCGTCGCCGCCCGACGATGCGCATCGGCCGCATACACATTCACGGTCAGAGTCTGCGAAACAGGCTCGATGTAGGGGCTCACGGCCGTAACCGTATAGCTGAATGTTCCCGTCGATTCGGGGAGTATGCGCAACAGCGGATTGCTGCCGCTCTGAATCGTCTGTCCGCCCGAACTCCATGTATATGTCACCTCGAAATCGTTTTCGATATCCTGCGGCACAAGGCGGAAAGCACGGCCCGCAGAGGTGTTGAACACGGTAGTGTCGAAATGCCACGAGAAGGGCATTTCGTCGGGAGTGCAGACCTGCACGGTGAACTCCGCACAATCGGAGCCGTCCTCGTTCGAGGCTTCGAACCGCAGAGCGTATTCGCCTTTGTCGCGAATCGCAAAGGTGTAGGAGCGTTCGTCGGAGACCTTTTCGCCGTCGATGCTCCACTCATAGGAGGTCTTGACGGAGGTCTTCGCCACTATCGGCTCCATACGCAAATCGCGACCGGCAAGAATACGGTATCCGTTCTCGCTGCCGGGCAGAGATACGTAGGGAATCTCCAGCTCCACCACGTCGATGCGCACATCCTGACGCGCGACGCCGTAACGGGTGGCCACTTCGAGATTCAGAAAATGCCGTCCCGTCTCCTCGGAGCGGAATGTGTAGAACGGTTCGCTGCCCACCACCTTGCCGTTGCAGCTCCATGTGAAAATGGCGCCGGCGACATAGAGGTAGTCAGGGGTTATGGGCAATTCGCGCCCCTGTTTGACCGTATATGCGGCATTGTGGCCGGCAAATGCGATTTCGGGGGCCATGGGACGCAACTCCTCTATCTGACCGTCGATGTTGCACGACGAAAGAAGAACCATTGCGGCCGAAAGGGTATAGATAATTTGTTTCATAATTCTTTTCATTTAATGTACCGGGGTTTGCCTTACCGCCAGCAAAAGGCACCCGGAGTTATTCCCACGGTGAAGCTGTCGGTAAGTTCGCCGTCGGGCGAATATCGCAGGACGGTTCCGTTCTGGTCATAGTCTATGGCATCGGCGACGTAGACATCGCCGTTCACGGGATTGACGGTAAGTCCGTAGTAGAGCGTACCCGAATACTCGATAAAGGGACGCACCGGCAGATTGTCGGCCGAGACCTCCATGCGCCATATGTCGTCGTTTATCCAGTAGAGAGTGTCACCCGCGCCGTTGAGCTGCAGCTCCGACGGATGTTCGCCCTTGCGGAAGTCGAAACGGCGTTCGACCTTGAATGTTTCGGCGTCGATACGCCACAGCGACGGTGCTTCATAACCGTAAGGCGAGCCTTCATAGCCGCCGTCGGTGACGGTCCACAGTTTGCCGTTGCAGTCCAGCACCAGCGATGCGGGCTGTATGCCCACCACCAGTTCGTCGACCACTTCGTCGGTTCGCGTATCGATTTTGAGTATGCGGTTCTGATATGACCAGCAGTTGGTGAAGACGTAGTCGCCGAATCCGACCATCTGTTCGGTGGAGCCGGAGTCGTAATCCATATCGGTCTCGATATATCCCGTCACCGAAAACGACGAAGGGTCCACTATGCAGATGCGAGGGTCCCAAATCTGTGTCACATAAGCCTTTTCGTCCGACACGAAATGGATATACCTCGGAGAGGTGAAGCCCTTTACACGACCCACCTCTCTGAAGGTATTCGCATCTATGGCGAATATCACGCCCGAATTGTTCACCACGACCCAACCGATTCCGTCGCGGATGACCATCGACTGCGCGACATCGCCAAGCTTCTGGGCATTGGCACGGGCAAAGACCTCATTTTCGACCGCGCGTCTCTCGGTATCGTAGTACGAGAGCGAAGCGTCGCCGTACATGAAGTGTCCTTCGTTGAGAATGAACAGACCGCGGCCCGTAACTCCGCTGCCGGCATCGGACAAACCGGTGTCGAAACGCTCTTCGTCCATCGGACCGTAGCCCATGCACGAAACAACCAGCGCCGAAACCGCCAACGTATGCAAAAACCGTCCGCCCACAGCCGTTTACTCCTCTTCAGTTCTTACCGCTATGTCATCCATGGCGAAATAGGTCGGCGTAGCCAGTCCGTATGCATTCTGTACGGAACCCGTGCATTCGAACTTGACGCTCGACACGCGGCCCAACGGCGAAAGGTCCCACTTCGTCCAGTCGCGAACGATTTCGCCATCCACGAAGAGATCGATCGTCACTTCGCCGGTCTCGTTTTCAGCGAGGTCGTAGCCCGTGGCCGTCACGCAGAACCAATCATCGTCGCCGGCCTTTTCGTTCTCGATGTTGAGCAGCGAATTGGCCGTATACGCTATATTGGCCACATACATATGGTCGATGACGTGTTCCTTGCCGTCGGCGAATGTGATTGCGGGCAGGAGTCCCAAGCCTATGCCGGTGAAGACGACGCAGAAGTTGGCCGAATCATTGTGGCCGCCCTTGCCTTGCGGACGCGAAGTCCACAACGAAAGCTGACGCTTATAGTCGGCCTGAGTTTCGTCTTCGAGTACATAGTTCGACACGGCAGCACCGCCGTAGGAAAATGAATAGCCGGAATCGACGAATGTTCCGCCGCGAAGCCATGTATTGCCCTCGTCGGTCCATTCATACTCCACCACCCCGTTCCAGTCCGACGGGTCGTCGCCATAAAGCAGGCTGCCGTCATATTCGGGCGAATCGATGAGCAGACTCCAGTAGCTCCCGGCACCGCCCTTGTAGTCGGCATCCTCGAACGTGAGTATGACGAACTTCTCAACGGGGTCGATTACGGGACCCTCATTCTCTTTAGTTCCGTCGCAAGAGGTGTTCACGACGGCGATTGCCGCAGCAATCATCCAAAAAAGCGATTTTTTCATAGTTTTACGGTATTAAAATCAAAATCATAAAGCACCAATAGCCTGTTAGCCGTTTATTTCGCAACGACCGACAACGCACCACGGGCATACCGCAACTACAAAAAATGGATTGAGACCCACCCTTATGAGTTTGATATACGCCGACACCCGCGGTCGTTTATCATTGTCGTGTCAAGGCAGGTCTTCTGACTCGTCCCGTCGCATTTGCGCCTTCCCGATTCGTCGGAATCAGTGGCAAAGAGTGCAAACGGACATTTGTATGGGACTCACAGCAGCAGGTACTGTTGCGGATTCTCACCGCATTCCCTTTTTAATCCTCTGTCGGGGAGCCCCCCGACGGAACCTTTGACATCGGCAAAGGTAGATATTTTTTGGAACAAAGCAAACAACAAAAAAATATTTTTTCCCGATTTTTTTACTACATTTGCGGTATTATGGAGAATTTCATCGTCAGCGCAAGAAAATATCGTCCCGCGACCTTCGCTTCGGTCGTCGGGCAGAAGCACATAACCTCGACACTCAAAAATGCGATAGAGCGCGGGCAACTGGCTCACGCTTACCTTTTTTGCGGTCCGCGAGGCGTGGGCAAAACCACCTGCGCCCGCATTTTTGCCAAGGCGATAAACTGTCTCAACCCCAACGGAGCCGAAGCCTGCAACGAATGCGAATCGTGCCGAACGTTCAACGAAAACCGTTCGCTCAACATCCACGAACTGGATGCCGCATCGAACAACTCGGTGGACGACATCCGCAACCTCATCGAGCAGGTGCGCGTAATTCCGCAGGTGGGACGCTACTCGGTATTCATCATCGACGAGGTGCATATGCTCTCGCAGCAGGCTTTCAACGCCTTCCTGAAGACCCTCGAGGAACCGCCCGCACACGCAATCTTCATTCTGGCCACCACCGAGAAACACAAAATCATACCTACGATTCTCTCGCGCTGTCAGATTTACGACTTCAACCGCATCCGCATGGAGGATGCCGTCGAATACCTTAAATATATAGCGGCGCAGGAGGGCGTCGCCTACGACGAAGAGTCGCTCAACCTCATAGCCCGCAAAGCCGACGGCGGTATGCGCGACGCACTTTCGATGTTCGACAAGGCAGTATCGTTCTGCGGCAGCACCCTCAACTTCAAAGATGTGGCGCAAACCCTCAACGTACTCGACTACGACACCTACTTCCGCATAACCGATTCGCTGCTCGAAGGCAACTATGTCGATGCCCTGCTCTGCTTCGACCGCGTTCTGGCGGCAGGTTTCGCAGGTCAGCTCTTCATGGCGGGCCTGTGTCAGCATATGCGCGACCTGCTGATGGCCAAAGGACCGGCAATCTCGCTCATCGAATTTACCGGAACCCTGCTCGAACGTTACCGCACGCAGGCCGCACGTTGCGAAGTCGATTTCCTCTTCGGCGCTATCGCCATTCTCACCGAAGCCGACGGACGCATACGTCAATCGTCGAATCAGCGTCTTACGGTGGAACTGTCGCTCATGAAAATCGCCAACCTCGGTCAAAAAAAAAAGATTGAACCCGTAGAGGGCGATTATCCGCTGCCCGAACTCCCCCAAAATGCACCGGCCGCACCTGCACGGCAACCCTCGCAGGTTCCGCCCGCACCGCAGCCGGCCGTACAGCCGGCACCGCAGCCGCAGCAGCCCCGACCCGAAACACCGCCGCAACCCGCACAACCGCAACACGCACAACCGCAACCCGCACCGCAACCCGCACAACCGCAACCCGCACCGCGGCCTGCGGCACAGCCCGCCGAGACGAAACCTCTGATTTCGGGCCGTTCGTTAGCTTCGCTGCTGGGCGAGGCGGGAACGACAGCCGCACATACGGCCGAAAATGTCGCGGAGAGAGTAATCGACCCCGAAAGCGAAAGCAAACTCGCAGCCGCCCGCAACGACATAGTGAAGTATATCAACGAACAGCGTCCGCGTTTCATCGTGGCATTCGAGACGATGCGGTTCGAGGGCAACGCCATTCTGCTGACCGTGCCTACCGACGCCCTGCGCGAAGATATCGAACACTCGTCGGTGGAGCTGCTCACCAACATCGCCCGCAAGGCCGGCATCGAGGGTTCTCTGGAGTTCCGCATAACGCTCGGAGCCGACAACCGTCCCATGCGTCCCATCAAACTCGAAGACCGCATACGGCACATCGAGCAGAAGAATCCGCTGGTTCTCGAGCTTAAAAAGTCGCTCGAACTGGAGGTCGAATAGTTGAAAACAGATTAAAAAACAGGATATAAATGAGTAAAAATTTTGTAAAGGAACTCGAATGGCGCGGAATGATCCATTCGATAATGCCCG
>JAFLRS010000001.1 GCA_022511355.1 Alistipes sp. | reverse complement strand
CGCAAGTATGAGCGCACCGGAGTTCTGAAGGAGCTTCGCCGCCGTCAGTATTTCACGAAGCCTTCTATCGAGAAGCGCGAGAAGCTGATGCGTGCCATCTACGTTGAGCACACCTATCGCAACGAAGAGTAGCAGAGGTGTAGCTGCGATATAGGAGCCGCTCCCTGCACGGGGAGCGGCTCTGTCGTCGAAATCCGGAGTTTGACCGAATGGAAAAAAGGCTTGTTATGGAGAGCAGAGATTATGATGTGGCGGTGGTCGGTGCAGGTGCCGCGGGATTGATGGCTGCGGGTGCGGCCGCAAATAACGGAATGCGCGTACTGCTGCTCGAAAAGATGGAGAAACCGGCCCGCAAAGTGCGGATTACGGGCAAGGGACGCTGCAACCTTACGAATGCACGACCTCCCGAAGAGTTTCTTCAGAAGGTGCGTGCCAATGCCGAATTTCTTTCGGAGGCATTCAACGGCTTCAACAATATGGCCGCCATGCGCTTCTTCGAACGACGCAAGGTGAAACTGGTCACCGAACGCGGCGACCGTGTATTCCCCAAGAGCGGCCGTTCGGGCGAGATTGCCGATGCTTTGGAGTTCTTCTGCCGCGACAACGGCGTGACAATCGAATGCAACGCCCGCGTTACCGACATACTCACGATTAACAACAAGGTCTACGGCGTGGCATACCGCAACAAACGCGGATTCGAACGCAGGGTAGAGGCTCCGAACGTGATAATAGCCACGGGCGGAGTGTCGTATCCCGCTACCGGCTCCACGGGCGACGGTTACCGCTTCGCCGATGCCCTCGGTCACACGATAGAGTCGGTGCGTCCGTCGCTGACTCCGCTCGTGACCTCGCATCCGCAGCGCGAATATCTCAACGGTCTGCTGCTGCGGAATGTGGGAGCGCGTCTGTTCGTGGACAACGAACTCGTGCGTGAGGAGTTCGGCGAAATAGGATTCTCGGAACGCGGAGTCGAAGGTGCCGTGGCTCTGCGCTTCAGCCGCGATGCCGTGGATGCCATTATCGACGAACGCAAGGTGAAGATTGTTCTCGACCTCAAACCCGCTCTCGACGAACAGACTCTGCGCGACCGCATAGCGCGCGAAATCGCCGAATCGGAACCGACGGAACTCTTCGGCGACCTGCTGCGGCGTCTGGTGCCCAAACAGTTGGTGGTGCCTATGGCGAAGGAGTTGGATGTGCATTCGAAACTCTACATCTCGAAACTCACCGAACGCGAAACCGAACGGCTTATAAAGGTGCTGAAAGGTTTCGTGCTGCCCATTGCCGACTATGCTCCGTTCGAGTATGCGATAGTGACGGCCGGCGGTGTCAGCTGCAGCGAGGTGGACCCCCGCACCATGCAGTCGCTGAAGGTCAAGGGGCTCTATTTTGCCGGCGAGGTACTCGATATCGACGCCGATACCGGAGGTTACAATCTGCAAACCGCCTTCTCGACGGGATGGCTTGCCGGTCAGCTGAAACGATAGATGAAAATCACGGGCCGAAATATCAAACGTCGTCTTTACGGAGTGTCGAAACTGCGCGACCGTATGTCCCGCGCCCGTTATTTCCGAGGTCACAACGTCCATTCGCCGTTCGTCTATTCGCTTGTGCGTCAGGTATTCATGCGCAGCAAACCCATGTCGGACGACCGTTCGTTCATCGAGGCTCTCATCGCACGCGGGGTCTCGGAGAAGCGTGCCGTACAGCTGCATAATCTGTGCGTTCACTGCGGATATTCGAGCCGCAGCATCGACGATGCGGAGTCGGATTGCAGTTTCATGTGCGTGAGCGCGAATGTGGAGCCGGCACGTATAGCGGCTTTCGCCGAGGCAGCACGCAAACGCGGAGCGACGCTGGCGGTAATCGCTCCATACAAAAACCGCGAACGTGAAGCGGCTTGTCGCGAGATTGTGGCCGCCCACACCTGCACGACGGTGGATAACAGAGCTTATCTGCTGATTTTCAACAACCATTTGCCCAAACAGCACTTCAGATTATGAAAGTTTACACAAAAACCGGTGATGACGGCACGACGTCCTTGATAGGAGGCGAACGCGTGTCGAAGTATGACGAACGTGTCGAGGCTTACGGCTCGACGGACGAACTGACGGCCTTTACGGCGTTGCTGTGCGATGAGTTGCGCGGCGATGCGTCGTTGGCTGCGACGGTTGCGGAGTTGGAGCGGTTGGAGTCGCGCCTGATGAGTGTTTCGGCGTTGCTGGCTGCGGGTGACGGAGGCAGTGTTCCGCCGTTGGGCGAGGATGAGGTGTCGTTTTTGGAGAGCCGCATAGATGCCATGCAGAGCGAAGTTTCGCCCATAGTGAAATTTACGATTCCGGGAGGCCGCAGGGAGTTGTCGTTGTGTCATGTCTGCCGGACCGTATGCCGCAGGGCCGAACGGGCGGCATTGCGTGCCGATGCCGAATACGGAGTCGATAAGACGGCTTTGGTGTGGCTGAACCGTCTGTCGGACTACTTTTATCTTTTGGGCCGCCGCCTCGCGGAGCATTACGGCGTCGCGGAGCGTTTGTGGCAGCCCTGATTTCAACAGCAAACATCTCCCGATAAAATCAGGCACCGGTTATTTGCCTTCGAGCCAGTCCAGAAACTCTCCGGTGCGGAATCTGCTTACGGCCACTTCGAAATCGGGTTTGGGCTGCAACGTAAGCAGCATCTTGCCGCTCGAAGTGCGCGAAATCGAAACAATGGAATCTACCGCCACGATGCAGCTGCGCGAAATGCGGAAAAATCGGGACGGGTCCAAATCATCCTGCAATCCGTTGAGAGTCTGGTCGATAATGTATCGTTTCCCGGCGGCGGTCAGAATGTAGGTGCATTTGTCCTCGGCATATATGCAGGCGATGTCCGACGTATTTACAATCGTAATGCGGTCGCCGATGTGTATCACGAACCGATGTTTTCGGCTGCGGCCTGCGGAGAGCGCCTCGCGCAGCGATTCCGCGTCGAAACCCGTATGCGGTCTGTTCTCCCGCAGCGCACGGCGGCATCGCTCTACGGCGCGCCGCAATGCTTCGGGGTCGATGGGTTTGAGTATGTAGTCGATGCTGTTTATCTCGAACGCCTTTATCGCATAGTTGTCGTAGGCGGTGGTTATGATGACTTTGGCCGTGATTTCGGTCTGGTCGAAGATGTCGAAACACATTCCGTCGGACAACTCCACATCCATGAATATAACGTCGATGTCGCTGCCGCAGCGTTTCAGAAATTCGACGCTTCCCTTCACCGACTCCTGCGAACCGGCTATCTCTATATCGTCGAACATCCGTTCTATGGCATTTACCAGATTGTTGCGCGACAATACTTCATCTTCGATAATAAGTGCTTTCATAAGTTTGGCTTTTTGATTGGAGGTGAGGTAAGTGTCAGAGCAGCGGCAGTCTGACGATGAATTGCGATGCGGATTGCAGAACTTCGATTCCCGTACCGGCTATGTTGTCGTACTGACGGCTGAGGTTTTTCAGACTCAGACGCGTCGAGGGCTGGGTGCTTATTCTGGGCTGGAGGTTGTTGGCCACGGCTATGAATTCGTTTTCGACCGTCACGGTGACATGGAGCGGCGATTCGGCGCCCACGATGTTGTGTTTGATGGCGTTTTCTATCAGCATCTGCAATCCGCAGGGGACTATGTGCCGTTTGCGTGCTTCGGCCGGAATGCGGTTGTCGATAATCAGACCGTCGGCGAAGCGCACCTTGAGCAAATCTATATACATATCGGTGAAATCCAGCTCTTCGCCGAGAGTCACGAGCTGTTCCTCTTCGTTTTTGAGGATGTAGCGGTAGAGTGCTGCCAGTTTGCGGATGTAGATTCCGGCCCGTTCGTTCTCGCCGCTCTGAACCAGCGAATCGAGAATGTTGAGCGAATTGAACAGGAAATGGGGGCTTATCTGCTGTTTGAGTTTGGCGTACTTGTACTGTTCCGAGAGTTTTTTGCTGCGTTCGGTTTTTATTGTGCGCTGCTGCATTGCGGCGTAGCGTATCAGGATTACGGCCGGCACGGCTATTACGGCCGTAAGCAGAGCCACGGCATATAGTCCGGCGAATGCATAGCGGTCGAAGGGGGTGCGAATGCCTGCATGATCGAGCATCGGGAAGTCGTAGTAGGCGATGACGGCCGGCAGCAGCGGAAAGATGAAGATTGCCGCTGTCAGCAGCATTATCGCGACACGGTTCCGCCATTTGGGGTGCTGTTGCGTGCGTATGGGTATCGAGATGAGGATGGCGATGAACGACAGCATGGTGAGGGTGGCGAATGTGTTGGAGTAGAGCTGTGCGAACTGAGCATATATGCCGCCGTGAAGCACGAAATAGGCCGAACGGAAGATAATCGAGTAGGGTATTCGCACCGCCATTATGATAAGTGCCGCGAATACTATCTGCCGTGTGAGTGCGGTGTGGTTGTCGTGTTTGGGCCGGTGTACGGTTTTGAATCGGGTGAGCAGATAGGTACTCCAGCCGAAGAGTTCGGTGAGGAGGAAGGTGGTGACTGCCGAAGCGGTGAGCGGAGAGCCGAGCAGCAGGTCGAGCTGCTGTCCGCACCACACGCCGAAGAGATAACCGACGAGCGTGACCACGAGCGTGGTTACGGCGGTGAAGACGAGCGACATTTGCCGCCGCACGGCAATGAGCAGCAGCATCGAGACCGTGAGTATGGTGAGCGGAATGTCGTCGTTGTAGTCGAGCAGACGCGACACGACGGCCGTAGCTGCGTGCGCTGCGGCGAAGATGTGAATGATGAACCCCGTATGGATGTCGATTCGTCTCTGACTGTCGTTGTTGGCTCTGCGTTTCATGTTGTCGGTTGCTTGCGTATCAAAAGTAGTGTATTTTTCATTAAAAAACAAATCGCGTCGGATAAAGAGATATTTCAAAAATTTTATTATCTGTCGGAGGGTGTCGGCCGAAGCGTCGGAACGGCGTCGCGCCTCCGATGCCGCGGCAATGTGCGGCAAGCGGTTTCGACAGATAAATTCGGCGGCGGTCTGCTGCATTTCATCCATTCGAATCGTCAGTTCGTCATACGAAATCTGCAATTCGTCGCAATTCGATTGTCGGGATGCCGAATCTATATTAGTTTTGCTAAAACTATGCGCTTAAAATTGAATTATTGAAAAATATGAAAAAACCTGAATTGTCATTTCGGCAGATATGGAATCTCAGTTTCGGATTTCTCGGAGTGCAGATAGGATATTCGCTTCAGAACTCCAACACCTCGACCATTTTCGAGTCGCTGGGTGCCGACCTGCATCAGTTGAGCTACTTTTGGCTTGCGGCTCCCGTAGCCGGACTGGTGGTGCAGCCGATAGTGGGACTCTTCTCCGACGGAACGTGGACCCGCTTCGGACGACGCATTCCGTTCATTCTCGGCGGAGCCGTGATTTCGGCTCTGGCTCTGGCTCTCATGCCGAATGCACCTCTGCTGCTGGCATTCGCTCCGCTGGCCATGGGCGCTTTCATTCTGCTCTTTATGGATTTGTCGTTCAACGTCACCATGCAGCCGTTCCGCGCGCTGGTGGCCGATATGCTCGACGACAGTCAGAAGACCAAAGGCTATGTCGTACAGACATTCCTCATCAACCTCGGAGCGGTAATCGGAGCGGTTCTGCCCCTTATCCTCACCAAATGCGGAGTGGCCGACTCGGCTCCCGAAGGCAGCGTATCGCCGCATATCGCCTGCTCATATTATATAGGAGGCGCGATACTTCTGCTGACGGTGCTGGTGACATCGTTCCGCACGAAAGAGTATCCCCCCGAACAGTTTATGCTCTACAACGGCGAAGATAATGCCGACGCCGCGAAGTACGAAAAACCCTCGTTCGCCGAACTTATGCGCAACATTCCGCGCGTGATGCTTCAGTTGGGCGTGGTTCAGTTCTTTTCGTGGGCGGCCCTGTTCCTGATGTGGACCTATCTGAAACCGGCGATTACGGGCGTGGTTACGGCTCACGATACGGGCCTGCTGCTCACCGACGGCCAGACTCAGACGTGGGTCGGCGTGCTGAACGGAACCTATCCCGTGCCGGCCTGCATAGCTTCGCTCTTCCTCGGCGGAATCGCGGCCAAATGGGGCAACAAAACGGTCTATGCCATCTGTCTGCTCTTCGGTGCGGCCGGATTTTTCGGTCTGGCCTCGATTTCCGACCAGTATCTGCTGATGCTCCCGATGGTGGGCATAGGCATCGCATGGGCAGGCATTCTGGCCATGCCTTACTCCATTCTCTCTCTCGCGGTCGAGGCGAGACGAATGGGCGTATATATGGGAATCTTCAACTTCACGATTACCATTCCGCAGATTGTCGTCGGACTCCTGGGCGGCGTGATTGTCGAATATCTGTTCGGCGGCCGTCCGATGTGGATGCTGCTGCTGGCCGGAGTATTCATGATGCTGGCTGCGGTGTCGGTGGCATTCGTTAAGGAGAGAAAATAGAACCTGCTGAAAACAACAGAAACAAAACCAAACCAATTTAATTAACCAACACTTAAAAATCTATGAGAAAATTCATTGCTATTTGCTTGGGGATTAGCCTTTTAGGCGTGATTACCCCCCCCCTCGCATCGGCGCAGAACGGTAGCTATACCGTGCAGGGTACCGTGGTGGATGCCACGGGTCTGCCGGTTATCGGAGCGACGGTGGTAGAGAAGGGCACGGCGAACGGAGTTTCGACCGATTTCAACGGCGACTATACGTTGAAGGTGTCGAATGAAAATGCTGTGGTGGAAGTCAGCTATATGGGATACAAGACCGTAGAGCTGGTTGCCGCATCGGAGCTGCTGAAACGACTCACTCTCGAAGAGGATCTCATGTCGCTCGACGAGGTGGTGGTTATCGGTTACGGCTCGGTCAAGAAGAACGACATGACTGGTTCCGTAGTGGCCATCAAGGCCGAGGATGTGAACCGCGGTGCCGTGAATTCGCCCGATCAGCTGCTGATGGGCAAGGTTCCGGGTCTGCTGGTTACTCCGGCAACGGGTGAACCGGGCGCAGGCGCACAGATTCGTATTCGCGGTGCAGCCTCGCTCAATGCAAGCAACGACCCCCTCGTGGTCATCGACGGCGTGCCCGTAACGGGTGACGGAGGTTCGGGTATGAATCCGCTGGCTTCGGTCAATCCCAACGACATCGAAACCTACACCGTCCTCAAGGATGCTTCGGCAACCGCCATTTACGGTTCGCGAGCATCGAGCGGCGTCATCCTCATCACCACCAAAAAGGGCAAGGGCAAAAAGGTCTCGGTAAGTTACGATTCGAGCTACAGCGTCAAGACCAATGCCAGCCATGTGAAGGTCCTCACCGGTTCCGAATATGTCGATTATATGTACGGTCAGGGCAAGTATGAGGGTCAGGGCTGGTTGGACGCACATCCCGCCGACCGCGAAAAGGCCGAGAGTCTGATGGGTTACAACGGCGTGAACTACAACACCGACTGGCAGAAACTCATCTACCGCACGGCATTCTCCACCGACCAGAATATTTCGGTCTACGGCAGCGCTCTGAAAGACAAGCTTCCCTATCGCGTGAGCGTGGGAGCCAACTACGATCAGGGTACGGTTCGCGGCGGTGAGAACACCCGCGTGAATGTGGGCTTCAATCTGTCGCCCAAGTTCCTGAAAGACCATCTGGTAGCCAACATCAACGTGAAAGGCGTATGGAATCAGGCCAACTGGACCAACAATGCGACGGGCGACGCTTTCTCGTTCGACCCGACCAAACCCGCAAACATGGTTTATGACGAGAACGGCGATCCTACCGCTTCGGCCAACCCCGCATACGCATGGTTCAACGGTTACATCAACCCGACGCATCCGAATGCAGGTGCCTATAACCCGCTGTCGCGTATCTACGACTGGCACAACAAGAACGTTACTCTGCGTTCGTTGGGCAACATCCAGCTCGACTACAAGGTTCACGGACTGGAGGACCTGCGTGCCAATCTGAACCTCGGTTACGACATTACCGAATCCAAAAACGTTTCGTACAATCAGTTGGGTTCCATCGGAAGCTTCCGCAGCAACAACGACACCTACGGCAAGCACCGCAACTACAACGCCAATACGCTGCTCGAGTTCTATCTCGACTACAACAAGGAGTTCGGCGACCATCATCTGGATGTGATGGCCGGATATTCGTGGCAGCACAACTACGTGAAGTACCGTTCGCTCTACTGGAAGAACGACGACCGTTCGCAGTGGGCTTCGGCGAGCGAAACTCCGCAGTCGCGCTGGGCGCACCCCAAAGAGTACTATCTGGTTTCGTTCTTCGGCCGCGTGAACTACTCGCTGGCTTCGAAGTACCTCTTCACGGTGACGATTCGTGAGGATGCCACTTCGCGTTTCTCGAAGAACAACCGTTGGGGCTTCTTCCCTTCGGCGGCATTCGCATGGAACATGGCTCAGGAGGATTTCCTCAATAACGTGGATTTCCTTTCGGCACTCAAACTGCGTTTGGGTTGGGGCCGCACGGGTCAGCAGGATATCGGCGACGAATTCTATCCCCACATTGCGACCTACTATCAGGCAACCGACCCGCGCGGTCAGTATCTGGGCGGCGATGCCACGCTGGCTCCCCAGCCCTACAACACCAATATCAAATGGGAGACCACCGAGACCTACAATGCCGGTTTCGACTTCGGATTCCTCAACGGCCGCATCAACGGTTCGGTCGATTACTACTTCCGCAGAACCTTCGACCTGTTGAGCTATGTGGATGTTCCGACCGGTTCGAACTTCACGGACCGCATCATGTCGAACATCGGTACGATGCACAATCAGGGAGTCGAGGTGGCGTTGAACTTCGTTCCCGTCGAGACCAAGGACTGGAACTGGACCATCAGCCTCAACGGAACGTGGCAGCAGACCCGCATCGCCGACCTTAACGGCAGCCGCGTGAATATAGGTTCGCAGCTGGCGGGTACGGGAAGTGCATTCTCGGGTGTTCACATGGAGGGCTACGAACCCTACACCTTCAATATGTTCCAGCAGGCTTACGATTCGAAGGGCAAGCCCATTCAGAACACCTTCATCGACCGCAACGGCGACGGCCGCATCACCGACGATGACAAATACATCACCGGCAAGAGCGCGACTCCCGACTTCTTCTTCGGCATCGGCACCCAGCTGACGTGGAAGAATTGGGATTTCGGTTTCAACGGTCACGGAACCCTCGGAAACTATGCAATCAACAGTCTGGCTTTGGGCAGCTCGACCACCTATATGGGTTCGATAGCCTATGACCACCTGACCAACTTCAACGAATACCACTTCCGCACCGGATTCACGAAGCAGAATTCGACGGAACAGAACTATTCGGATATGTTCATCGAGAATGCATCGTTCTTCCGTCTGGATGACATCAACCTCGGTTACACGTTCCACAACCTCAACAAGTCGGGCGTAAATATGCGTTTGGCGGCGTCGGTTCAGAACGTATTCATCATCACCAAGTTCTCGGGTCTCGACCCCGAGGTGAACAGCTGGGACGGCGTAGTAGGAACCATCGTTCCCCGTCCGCGTCTGTACACTCTGCGTGTGAACATTAACTTCTAATCAAGGAAAGAGTATGAAAAAGACAATAATATCAAGCATAACGACTCTGTTTGCGGCGTTGGCGTGTGTTTCGTGCGTGCAGGATCTCGACACGATGCCCATCGACCCGTCGGTCAATACGGCTGACAAGGCTTTCGCCGACCCTGCTTCCTATGCACAGTATGTCAGCTACGCCTACGGATACTTCGCGATGGTGTCGCAGAGCAACCCCGGAGAAACCGACCTCGCAGGATTCACCGATGCCGGACAGTCGGAGTTCATCCGTCAGTATATGGTTCTCAACGAGTTGCCGACCGACTCCTTCAAGTGCGGATGGGGCGACTCCTATATCCCCGAAATAGGTTACAACAAGTGGGGCAGTTCCTGTCTCGCGGTTACGGCCGTATATCTGCGCGGCATGAAGGGTATCGCACTCTGCAACCACTTCCTCGCGTCGGAGGTTTCGGGCGACGAAGCTGTTCGCGAACGCGGTCACGCCGACCAGCTCGGCAACATTCACCGCTATCGTGCCGAACTGCGTCTGATTCGCGCAATCTATTACAGCATTCTGCTCGACATGATAGGCAATCCTCCCATCGTGGAGCCGAAGCACATCGGTTCGTCGGATTTCCCCAAGCAGTTCTCGAAGAATTTCGCCGAGGGACGCCGTATGCTGTTCGAATATCTCGAAACCGAACTCAAATCCATTGCTGCCGACGACAATCTTCCCGCCGTCCGCACCGAGTACCCCCGTCTTTCGAAGGGTGCCGCATGGGCTGTTCTGGCCCGTATGTATCTCAATGCCGAGGTATATTCGGGCACGGCTCGCTGGGACGACGCCATGACCTACTCCAAGAAGGTCATCGAAGAGGGCGGTTTCTCGCTCAATCAGGGCACGGGAGCCGAGGGTTATCTGCAGCTCTTCATGCAGGACAACACCGAGAGCGGCGCCGCACTGAAAGAGTTCATCATCCCCATTTCGTATGACAACACTCGCACCCAGAGCTGGGGCGGAACGACCCATTTGGTGAGCGGACCCCTCCACAATGCTGAAATGGCCATGGACATTACCGCCAAGCTTTACGAATCCTATCCCGAGTTGAAGAGTGCATATTCGAAGTTCCTCTCCGACAACAGCGACAACGAAAAGATCAAGGAGTACAGCGTGGACAACGCCTATGTAGAGACGTGGAACGGTTATCACATATCGGAGTCTTTCGTCGAGGAGAACTTCGAACTGGAGAATGTCGAGTCGGGAGCCTTCAACTATAAAGGCGACCCCCGCGCACGCTTCTACAAGTTCGATGCGGCATTCTCCAACGAGTCTACCGACAACTCTTCGGGCTACACCTGCGTGAAGTGGCTCCCCGTCAACAGCGACGGTACGGTTGCCGACTATTACGACCCGATAAACCACACCGCGAAGCTTTCGTCGTGCGACTTCCCGCTCTATCGTCTGGCCGAGATGTACCTTATCTACGCCGAGGCACAGACCCGTTCCAAGAATGCGCCTCTCACCGACGGCGATGAGGGTTATCAGTATCTGAAGGAGCTGCGCGACCGCGTACACTACGATATGCCTTCGGCCATTGAGAAGACCATCGATGCCGAATGGATTCTCAAAGAGCGTGTTCGCGAACTTATGTGGGAGGGTCACCGTCGTACCGACCTTATCCGCTACGATATGTTTATCAACACCAAGGCATGGCCCTACAAGGGAGGTGTCGCAGCCGGCACCCAGTCGTCGATCGAACCTCACCGCATAGTCTATCCGATTATCGGTTCCGATTTGGCTGCGAATCCGGCTCTGGTACAGAATCCGGGCTATTAATGGAGAGTTAAATGCTTAAAAAGTAGATGATTATGAAATATATAAAGTTTTTGATGACGATGTGCGCCGCGGCATTTGCGTTCGTCGGCTGCACTGCCGACATCGAGCAGCGGCAGCTTGTCTCCGAGGAAGAATTCACGGCTCCCGTACTCGCGGAGGTCGGCGACATCCTCGTGGATGGCGACCACAAGAACGAAACCGTAGTGTTCAACTGCACGCCTGCCCGATTCGGACAACCCGTTCAGATTCGCTATGTGGTTACTCTCGCTCTGGGCGGCAAAACAACAGATTTGGCCATGTCCTATACGCCTTCGATTTCGGTTACCAAGAACGACATCAACGGCGCCGTGGTGAACGGGCTCGAGGTGGCAGCCAACGAATCGGCTGAAGTGGGTGCCTATGTTACCGCCTATGTGGGCGATTCCGACATCCATTCGGCTCCCTCCAACACCGTATACTTCAACGTTGCGACCTACAAGGCAAGTCTGCGCACGATTCAGCTTGTCGGCGACTTCTGCAACTGGGGTAACGATGGTATGTCTCCCGTCGCAATGTGGGAGACCGACGGCGGAACCAATGTCTATTCGGGTATCTACGACCTGACCGGCTCCAACGGTCAGTTCAAGTTCCTGACCCCCGACTGGACCGGATACGACAAATTCGATTCGGTATCGTCGGGCGTTGAGGATGTCGATGGCGACAACCACAACTTCCAGGTTACTCCGGGTGCCTACCGCATTACGGTGAACATGAGTGCCAAGTCGGTGGAGGTCGTGTCGGTTCCCAACCTCGTGATTATCGGCGGCTGGGACGGCTGGGCTGTTGCCATAACCATGGTATACGACAGTGAGTCGAACGTATGGACGAGTCAGGATCCGGTGGATACTGCAGGTTCGGACGTAAAGTATCTGTTCCGTCTCAATGACGACTGGACTGCCAAGTTGGGCGGCGGCACCGAACTGGGAGAGAATCTTCCCGAAGGCGTAAGCGAAGCTTATCAGCTTGTCGATGGCGGCGCTGATATCGATATGCCTGCCGGCAAGTGGTATGTGAAGCTCTATGCCGACCGTACTCCGTGTTTGGTCGAATACGTAGCCGCCGAATAACGGAGAGGAAATTGAGATTTTAATGAGTTGCGGGCGGACGAGCCGCAAAGCGAACTCCGCCCCGCAATAAACAAAAGAGAATAACGATGAAAATTTTCAAATATTTAACGATGATGGCAGCTGCAGCGGTTATGACCACCGCTTGTCAGCCCGAACCGACGGATCTCTTCTCGACCGATCCCGTGGCTCCCGTAATCACCGCCCACAATGCAGTCGTACTCTCGGAGGCCACAGCCGATGAGATTGTGTCGTTCAACTGGAGCGCGGCACGCAACGTTACGGGCGAGATACTCTACTCTCTCGATGTCGCTTACGGCGAAAATACCAATACGCTGGCCGACGACATCGCCGGACTCTTCTATTCGATAAGAAAGGCCGACTTCCGCGATTGGCTCATCAACACCGCGGGTATGCCCGAAAACGAAGACGGCTCCATTATGCTGACCGTCACGGCGGCGACCGCAAACGAGGTTCTGGTTTCGGAGCCTGCAGCCGTGGAAATCGTGCTGACGGCAGGGGCTCAGCCTGTAATTCCCGCAGGTCTGTGGTCGGTTATCGGAACAATCAACGACAGCAACTGGGATTCGGAACTCTACATGACCGCAGGCGAAGACGGCAAGTGGATAAGCCCTGTTTTCTCGCTCGGCGACGGCGGCGAATTCAAACTCCACTACAACAATTCGTGGGACCATGAGGCAGGCGTTGCGGAGGCTTCGCTGACCGTGGGTTCGCCCGTTGCGGCTCTTGCTTCGGGCGGCGGCAACTGCAAGGCTGCCGAGGGTCTCTACTATGTGGTTTACGACAGCAAGAATGCCACCATAACCCTCTATGACGGCGTTGCAGGTGCGGGTATAATCGGCAACGGTCTGCCCAACGGCTGGGACAACGACAGCTACAAACTCACCTCAACCTCTTCCGATGTCTATAAGAGCTATCCGATTCTCTTCTCGGAAGGCAACACGTTCAAAATCCGCAAGGACAACGCGTGGAACGACGACTCCTTCAACTGGGGCAGCGGTATATTCGAAGAGTACGGACAGCCATTCACGCTCGAGAACAGCGGCGGCAGCAGCGATATGTCGGCCGACGGCTTCGCAGGCATCCCCGTGGTGCTTACGCTCAATGCCTCGGACGAGAGCCTTACGGTAGACCGTTTCTTCACCACATACAGCGTCATCGGTACCATCAACGGCACCAACTGGAATTTCGACGTCGCGATGTACGAGGTCGAGTCCGGCAAATGGAAGAGCGTTCCGTTCATTGCGGGAACCGAATTCAAGATTCGCAAGGACGGCGATTGGGCTGAGAGCTACGGCGCACCCGAAGGAGTGCAGACCGAGTTCGACACCCCTATCGAAGTCGGCGACAGGAACTTCTATCCCGTCGAGGAGATGATTGGCAAGAGTGTCGTTGTGACAATCGACCTCACCGCCCGACAGACGACTGTCGAGGAGTTCTAAAACCGAACTCCGGACACCTTTGGTCGGCGTGCTTTGATCGGCACGCCGACTGCTATCGAACCGATTAAAAAATCTGTTTCAGGATATGAAAAAAGCAATTCTCATGTTGGCGGCTGCGGTCATGATGACCACTGCATTCACCGCCTGCTCCGACTACGAGGACGAACCGCTGGCTCCGCCCGTCACCAAAGACCCTTCGGACGGCGACGGCGGCAAAGAACCCGATGAGAATATCGGCAAACCGGCCTCCGACCGATTCCTCTATTACGGCGATGCCCAAATCGCTCCGTTCATCTTTCAGGGCGACAACACCTACACCCTTTCGTTGGAGATGGACTCTTCGTGGGGATGTCTGGTGCGCACCAGCGACACCGCATGGAGCGCCGGTACGAAATACGGTGCGGTTGCCGGCAAAAACAATCTCGAATACGGCAAACCTCTCGCTCTGAGAGCCAGTTCGGCAAGCTACGACCCGAGCAACATTCTGCTTCCGTGGATGGAGCCGCTGATGTATCATTCGCACTTCTGGACTCCGGCATTCGCCGATATCGACTACGGAGCAGCCGCTTCATGCGAAAATTCGCCCGCTTTTGCGGCCATCTGCAATGCGGCCAAAAAGTGGATTGACATGGGTGTGGACGGTCTGCGTCTCGATGGCGCCAAGCACATATACCACGATGCCTCATCGGACGAGAATCCCACATTCTGGGGCAAATTCTACGACGAACTCAACGGCTATCACAAAAGCAAGGGCCGCGAGGGCAATTTCTACCTCGTGGGCGAGGTCTACGACGATTATGCGGCCGCAGCTCCATACCTCAAGGGTCTGCCGAGCATCTTCGAATTCGCATTCTGGTATCGTCTCGAATGGGCGTTCAAACAGTCTGCGGGCTGCTACTTCGCAAACGACCTCAAAACCTATCGCGACGGCTATGCCGCCATACGGCCCGACTACATAATCTCGACCAAACTGACCAATCATGACGAAGACCGTGTGAAATCGCTCCTCGGCGGTTCCGAGGATAAGGCCAAACTGGCGGGTGCCGTGCTGCTTACGGCTTCGGGTTCGCCCTACATCTACTACGGCGAAGAGTTGGGCTACGTGGGCATCAAAAACGGCAAGGGCGACGAGTATGTACGCAATCCGATGAAGTGGGGCGACAACACGACCACCACCTTCATCAAACAGGCCGAATCGGGCATGAATGCGGTTAAGGATGCTTCGGTGCAGGACGGCGACGAGTCGTCGATTCTCAACGTCTACCGCAAATTCTCGCAGCTGCGCAACACCTGTCCCGCACTTGCGCACGGAAAGATGACTCCACATCCCGACTTCTCGGGCAAATCCGAATATCTGCCCGTGGCCGCATGGTACATGGAGGCCGAAGGTCAGAAGATGATGGTGGTTCACAACTTCACGACCAAAGAGTCGAAGCTCACTGTGAACGACAATGTTACGGCTACGGCGGCTACGCTCGGCGATGTCACCGTTACGACGGCCGAGGGCGGCAAGACGGAACTCTCGATGAAAGGATATTCGTCGTGGGTGGCTCTGCTCGACGGCGGCACCGCGGTCGGAGAGTGGGACGGCGAGAAGCGTGCCGATGTGTCGTATCAGCTGCTTATCTACTCCTTTGCCGACAGCGACGGCGACGGTACGGGCGACTTCAACGGCATAACCGCCAAGCTCGACTACCTCGACAAACTGGGAGTTTCGGCTCTGTGGCTCTCGCCCGCGCATCCCGCATCGTCGTATCACGGCTACGATGTACTCGACTACGAAGCACTCAATGAGGTGTACGGCACGGAGGCCGATTTCCGGAAACTTATCGACGAGGCACACCGTCACGGCATAAAAATCTATATGGACTGGGTTATCAATCACACGAGCGTCGCTCATCCGTGGTTCCTCGACCTGCTCTCTTCGGCCGACAGTCCCTACTGCGACTACTATGTGACCTCGAAGGAGCCCGAACAGGATATAGCCGCCGGACGCATTCCGATGATTGCCAACGAAGGCAAATCGGGTTATGATGCCGGTCAGTGGTTCCAGACGGTCCGCAATACGGGCAACGACGGCGCACGCAAACTTAAATTCACGCTTAAATGGGGCACCGCTCCCACGCTCACCGTGGAGGAGACCGATGCCATAGACCAACAGTTATGAAAAAGATATTTTTAGCACTTCTCGGTCTGGCTGCGTTCGCGGCCTGCGACAAGGAGGACGGCGGCGACGGAAAGAAGAGTCAGTCGTATGAGCCGATAGAGTTTCCGGGCTACTTCTCGGAGGGATTCATGAAGGGTTCCACGATGTGTTTTGCAAGCTACGAGCAGGATGCGGGGCTTGTCTACCGCGACACGGACGGAACGGCCGCCGACCCCTATGAACTTATGAAACGGCACGGAGCCAATATCGTGCGTTTGCAGCTCAACTACGAAGATTTTTCGCGGTACACCTCCTATAACGGCGCGTCCATCGACTGGGCGACCTACAAACGCGTGCTGGCCGATGCCAAAAAGGCTCGTGCGTGCGGATTGGACATCATGCTGACGCTCAAACCCGATGCCGACATCTATCACGACGGGCAATCGACCGACCACAACCGTCTGCCGAGAGATTGGCAGACGCTCAGCACGGAACAGATTAACCGCCGTCTGCACGACTGGGTGTTGGACGTGCTTTACAGACTGGCGCAGGAGGGTATATTTCCGCGCGTGGTGGCCGTGGGCAACGAACTCAATGTGGAGTTTCTGGCTCCGGTGAACAACTATCGGTGGGATATGAGCCGTCAGGCTTCGAACCTCAATGCGGGTCTGAAGGCGGTGCGCGAATATGCCGAACTCTGCAATCCCGAAGTCAAGTCGCTGCTGCACGTGGCAGGACCCTCCGAGATAGAGTGGTATATGCGCGATTTGGAGAAGTACGGCTGCACCGATTACGATATGGTGGGCGTGTCGTGGTATCCGGGCGAGGGCATCTCCCACAAGATGGGTTCGGGCAGCTATGCCTCATTCAGCGGAATATGTTCGGCTCTCAAGAACAAGGGCTGCGGCTTCATGGTACTCGAAACGGCCTATACGTTCATTCACGACCGCGGCGACAACTGCAACAACTCCTACAACTATCCGGCATGGAAAGAGCAGACGTCATTGAACACTTCGCCCGCGGCGCAGCGCGAATGGCTGCGACAGCTCGCCGAAGAGGTTAAGAATGCCGGCGGTCTCGGAGTCATCACGTGGGGCACCGAATCGCTGCCCTCGAACAACATCTACACCTATCCGGCCGACTGGGCGCACGGTTCGACGTGGGAGAACAACTCCTACTGGGACTTCAGCGACAACAACAAACTGCACGAGGGCATCGACTGGATGCTCGACGTTGCCGAATAATAGATATATTTGCATTATGAAGAGACTCTTTTTGCTCTTTGCGGTCGTGACTGCCGCCGCCTGCTGCCGCGAGAGGCTGTTTGACAATGCCGCCCCGCAGGGTGACGGTGCGCCCATCTATCCGTTGCGGCTCAAGAGCGGAGTTCAGCACGTTTTTCTTACCGACTACCTTCCGCAGTGGGACGGTGCCGATTCGGTGACTTCGGTCGGAGCGGTGCTGAGCAATGCCGCGGCCGACTGGAGCGAGTTCGACATCGAGGGACGCGGCTGTCCGTCGGTCTCGACGCTCGAGGTGTGGCGCGACGGCCGATGCGTGTCGGTGACGGTTCTGGAGGGCCGGCGCGACGACTCGAAGAATATGTTTACGACAGGTCTCGAGTCGGGTATGATAACGGTGGCCGCCGACGGCGAACCGGTCGAAATCGAGGCCATGTGGCAGAACTGCCGTCTGCCCGAAAGTTCGGTCGTGCGGTGCAACGGAGGTTTTGCAGTGGCGGTTCCGCATGATGCGGCTTCGCTCGAACGTTCGTTTATAAGGGTGTATGCCGCCGGCGAAGAGGGGCTCTACAACGATATTCTGATTCCGCTGAAGTATGGCCGTGCGGTTGCCGATGCCCGCGAACTGAATCGTCATGACGCGCATACGCAGGTGCTGTATTCGCTGATGATAGACCGTTTCGCGAACGGAAATCCCGACAACGACCGTCCTCTCAATCGTGAGGATGTCCTGCCCAAAGTCGATTATTACGGCGGCGACCTCAAGGGCATCACCGACAAGATTAACGAAGGTTTCTTCAACGAGTTGGGGATATCGACGGTGTGGATTTCGCCCGTTACCCAGAATCCCTTTGATGCATGGGGTCTGAATGCCGACCCGTTCACCCGATTCTCGGGTTATCACGGCTACTGGCCCATATATCTCACGCAGATAGACACCCGTTTCGGTACCGATGCCGAGTTGCGCGAATTGCTGGATGCGGCTCATGCCCGCGATTTGAATGTCGTGCTCGACTATGTGGCCAACCATATGCACATCGACTCTCCGGTTCTGAAGGCGCATCCCGACTGGACCACTTCGATGTATCTGCCCGACGGCCGACGCAATCTGGAGCTGTGGGACGAACAGCGTCTTACCACGTGGTTCGACGTTCACATCCCGACCCTCGACCTCGAACGCGACGAGATTTGCGAACCGCTGACCGATTCGGCTCTCTACTGGATTGCCGAGTACGATTTCGACGGCTTCCGTCACGACGCCTGCAAGCATATCCCCGAGAACTACTGGCGAATGCTCTGCCGCAAAATGAAGCGTCGTTTCCCCGACCGGGCTCTGTGGCAGATAGGCGAAACCTACGGTTCGCCCGAACTCATAGGCTCCTACGTGAAGACGGGAATGATAGACGCGCAGTTCGACTTCAACTTCTACCACACGGCAATCGACGTGCTGGCTTCGAACGGCGATATGTCGGAGATTGCGCGCACGGTTGCGGAGTCGGCGGCCAATTACGGCTCGCATCACACGATGGGCAACATTACGGGCAACCACGACAAACCCCGCTTCATATCGGTTGCGGGCGGAGCGGTGGACCCGTCCGAAGATACCAAATTGGCGGGTTGGCGGCGCGAAATAGGGGTAGGCGACCCTGTGGGTTACAGCAAACTGGCACTGCTGGAGGCGATGATATGCACCATTCCGGGTGTTCCGTGCTTCTACCAGGGCGACGAATACGGAGTGCCGGGAGCCAACGACCCCGACAACA
The DNA here is from genome assembly GCA_022511355.1 of Alistipes sp. GTDB lineage: Bacteria > Bacteroidota > Bacteroidia > Bacteroidales > Rikenellaceae > Alistipes. The sequence continues at coordinate 13,556 of JAFLRS010000001.1, read as the reverse complement.
GACGCATGATGGCTTTCGACGGATACAACGACGACGAAAAGGCTCTGCGCGGGAAGGTGAAGGCTCTGACGGCTTTGCGACGCTCCTCGATGCCGCTGCTCTACGGCGATATGGTGCCGCTTGCGTCGGACCGCGATGTGTGGGTCTTCGCCCGCGTCTACATGGGCAAGTGCGTGGTGGCGGCGTTCAACAATTCGCCCGAGAGCCGAACCGTCGAAATACGTGTTCCCGACTCTCTGCGGATATCTCCGCCGGCACATCTGCATTTTGCGGGCAGCGAGACTCTCGAAAGCGACGGAACGCTGCGAATCGGATTGGATGGCAATTCGTTCAATATCATAGAGTTCAATTAGAAAATACAAAACGGTCAATACGATGAAAAAGATTTTCACTCTGCTCCTCGGCGCGATGCTGCTCTGGAGCTGCGGCAGAGATGCCGCCCGACATCCGGCTCACCCCGAATGGAGTTACAATACGGTGGTCTACGAGCTTAATGTGCGTCAGCTTACGCCCGAACATTCGTTCGCGGCCGCCGAAGCCTATCTGCCCGCACTCAAGGATATGGGTGTCGATATAGTGTGGGTGATGCCGCCCTATCCGATAGGCGAAAAGGGCCGCAAAGGTACGCTCGGCTCCTATTACGCGATTTCGAACTACTGCGACATCAATCCCGAATTCGGAACGATGACCGATTTCGAATCGTTCCTCGCCGAGGCTCACCGGCTCGGTTTGCGCGTGATTCTGGACTGGGTGGCCAACCATACCTCGCCCGATGCGCTGTGGATAGAGGGCAAGCCTGCCGAGTGGTATGTCCGCGACGAGAACGGCGAACCCGTGGTGCAGTATGACTGGACCGACATAGCCAAACTCAACTACGATTGCGAAGATATGCGCGAGGCGATGCTCGAATCGATGCTCTTCTGGGTGAACAAGGGTGTGGACGGTTTCCGCTGCGACGTTGCGGGCGAAATTCCGATAGACTTCTGGCGTCACGCATTCGCCGAGCTGCGCAAAGTCAATCCCGACCTCTATCTGCTGGCCGAGGGCGAGAAACCCGAACTGCATATCGAGGCTTTTGACGCTTCGTATGCATGGGAGCTGCATCATCTGCTCAACGACATCGCGCAGGGCGAAAAGGGAGCAGCCGACCTCAAGGAGTATATAGCCCGCGATGCGGTCGATACTCCGCACGAGGCTTTCCGACTGATGTTCACCTCCAATCATGATGAAAATTCGTGGAACGGTACCGAATTCGAACGCATGGGCGATGCCGTGAAGTGCATGGCCGCTCTCACATTCGTGCTTCCCAACGGACAGCCGCTGATTTATACCGGTCAGGAGGTGGGTTACGACCATCGTTTCGAATTCTTCGAGGCCGACCCGCTGCCCTCGCTCGAACCCAACGAATACACCGAGTTCTACAAGTGGTTGTGCGCTGTGCGTCATGCACATCCCGCACTTGAGTCCGGAGAGCGCGGCGGCAAGTTCGAATACGTTGAAGGAGTACCCGAAAATACGCTGGCATTTACCCGCACGAAGGGCGATGACAGTGTGCTGTGTATGTTCAACCTCTCGGACGAGGCCGTAAATTTCACGGCTATGGGCGACAATACCGAATTCAGCCTTAATCCGTGGGGATACATGATACTGAGCGTTAAATAGAATAAGCACGTTTCGGGATGATTGTCAGAAGATTGCTGTCTGTCGTTGCGGTATTGAGTATGACGGTGAGCGCATTTGCAAACAACGGACGCGTAGAACGCGTGGAACCGCTGTCGTGGTGGACGGGTATGAATACGCCGTTGCAGTTGATGCTTTACGGCAAAAACATAGGCGGATGCAGCCTCTCTGCGGCCGACGGCACCGAGGGTCTGCGGGTGACGGCCGTTCATCGGGCCGACAGTCCCGACTATCTGTTCGCCGATGTGGAGATAGATGCCGATGCCGCTGCGGGTACATACCGTCTGGTTCTCACCGACGAGACGGGTTCCGAAACGGTTATCGAATACGTGATAGCCGAACGGCGCGAGGGTTCGCGCGAGAGGCAGGGATTCTCGACGGCCGATATGATATATCTGCTTATGCCCGACCGCTTCGCCGACGGCGACCCCTCTATCGACGAGACCGACGACACGCGGGAGGAGACGGCACGGCATCATCTTTCGGGCCGTCACGGCGGAGATATTCAGGGCATCATCGACCATCTCGACTACATTGCCGGTACGGGTGCCACTGCGATATGGGCCACGCCGCTGCTGCTCGACGATGAACCTTTCTACTCCTATCACGGCTACGCCTGCGCCGATTACTACAAAATCGACCCGCGCTTCGGCACCAACGAACTCTACCGCGAATATGTGCGTCAGGCGCATACGCGCGGATTGAAAATCATAATGGACATCGTTACCAACCACTGCGGACTGTCGCATTGGTGGGTCGGGAATCCGCCTTTCAACGACTGGATTCATCAGTTCGACACCTTTACGCGCACCAACGCCCTCTTCTCGACGAATATGGACCCCAATGCCTCGCGGCACGACCTCAAACTCAACGAGGAGGGGTGGTTTGACGTCTCGATGCCCGACATGAATCTCGACAATCCTTTCCTGCTGCAATACTTCAAGCAGTGGGCCGTATGGTGGATAGAGTATGCCGATTTGGACGGTCTGCGTGTCGATACATATCCCTACAACGAAAAGCTGCCCATGTCGGAGTGGTGCCGCGCCGTGCGTGACGAATATCCCTGCATCAACATAGTGGGGGAGTGCTGGACCGGTTCGTCGGCTCAGCTGGCCTACTGGCAGGCCGACAACCCCAACCGCGACGGATTCAATTCGCATCTGCCCTCGATTATGGACTTTCCGCTGCAGGAGGCCATGGTGCAGGCTCTGCCGACCGATTCGCTCAAGTGGAACAACGGCATGGTGAAGATTTACGACGTGCTGTCGCACGACTTCGTGTATAACGATCTGTCGCACATGATGATTTTCGCCGGCAATCACGATACCGACCGCATAGCCGATGTCGTGCGCCGCAATCCCGACCGCGTGAAGCTCGCGATGACCATGCTGGCCACGATGAGGGGCATCCCGCAGATTTTCGCCGGCGACGAGCAGATGTTCGTTTCGGCCGACCCGTCGCAGGGGCATGGCGGTCTGCGTGTGGATTTCCCCGGCGGCTGGCGCGGCGACAAGTTCAACGCCTTCGAGCCGTCGAATCTGAAAGGCGGTGCCGCCGATGTCTACAACCATACGACGCGTCTGTTCAACTGGCGCAAGAACAAGAAGGTGATACATTCGGGCCGCACGCTGCACTTCCTCACGCGCGACAACACCTACGCCTACTTCCGCTATGACGATACGGATGCCGTACTGGTCTATATCAACAACTCACGCGGAGCCAAAAGCATTCCGTGGAGCGACTATGCCGAAATCACGGATTCGCTCTGCGACGGCCGCGACGTGCTGACGGGAGAGTCCGTCACGGTGGGCGAACCGATGAAGGTCGGGCCGCGCAAGTCGATGGTAGTGGAGTTCAAACGTCGATAACCTTTGGATTTTCGCCGCCAAAATAATATCTTTGTACTTGATACAACCCTGATTGATATGAAACAACATATTGTAACCGAAAGCGGCGACCGTAACGACAGAGCGTTCGGTTCGTCGGCATTTACGGATGTTATATTCTCCCGACGCGGAACAGCCTCTGCAGAGGTGAAACCGGCTGCCGGCGATGTGGTGATAAGAGTGTCGGCACCGTCGGTGACTCCGGCACAGACGCTTCGCATTGCGGGCGGCTGCGACCTGCTCGGAAATTGGGACACGGCACGCGCTCTGCCCCTCGACGATTCGAAATTCCCCGAATGGAGCATCGTTCTGCCTGCGGCTTCGCTGCCCGACAGCTTCGAATACAAATTCATCGTAACCGACCGCCTCTCGGGCAATCTGCTCGCATGGGAGGAGGGCTGGAACCGACGTTTCGACTACTTCCGCCCCGAAGGCGAAGTGCTTGTCATAGATGTCGCACCGTTCGTGAATCCGCTGAAGTGGAAGGGTGCCGGTACGGCCATTCCCGTCTTCTCGCTGCGTTCCGAAGAGAGTTTCGGCGTGGGTGAATTCTGCGACCTCAAACTGATGGTGGACTGGGCCGTGAAGACCGGTCAGAACGTTATTCAGATTCTGCCCGTGAACGATACGACCTGCTGCGGCTCGTGGCGCGAATCGTATCCCTACAAGGCCAACTCCATTTTTGCACTGCATCCGCAGTATATCCGGCCTTCGGCTGCGGGCCGTCTTAAAAGCGCCGCCGCACAGATACGTTTCGAAAAGGCAGCACGCGAACTCAACGCTCTGCCCGCGGTGGATTACGAACGCGTCAATGCCCTCAAACACGAATATCTGCGACTCCTCTATGCCGAACAGGGTGCCGCGACTTTGGCCTCGGCGGAGTATGCGGCATTCTTCTCGAAGAATGCTTCGTGGTTGTGCCCCTATGCCGCTTTCAGCGTTTTGCGCGACCGCTTCCGCACTGCCGACTTCGCTCTGTGGGGCGAGTATGCGGCCGCCGATGCGGAAAAGATAGAGAAGTTTATAACCGAAAACGCCGCCGATGCCGGTTACTGGTTTTTCGTTCAGTATCATCTCGACCGTCAGCTGCGCGAGGTTCGCAACTATGCCCATGAACACGGCGTGATTCTCAAGGGCGATATTCCCATCGGAATAAGCCGCACGAGCGTCGATGCGTGGATGTCCCCCGAACTGTTCAGAATGGACTCTTCGGCAGGAGCTCCGCCCGACGATTTCGCAGTTACGGGTCAGAACTGGGGATTCCCCACCTACGACTGGACACGCATGGCCGAGGACGGATATGCGTGGTGGAAAGCCCGCTTCGTAAAGATGAACGACTTCTTCGACGCCTATCGCATCGACCATATTCTGGGTTTCTTCCGCATATGGGAGATTCCCTGCAATGCGGTGAATGCGCTGCTCGGACACTTCAACCCCGCAATGCCGATGAACGAGGAGGAGATTCGCTCTTACGGATTCGGTTTCGACCGTGCGCGTCATACGGCTCCGGTCGATGTTACGGACAACGTGCTGTTCGTGGAGGACCCGCAGCGCGAGGGGTATTATCATCCTCGCATAGCGGCGCAGCATACCGAATGTTATGCCGCTCTGTGGCAGAACGACAAGGATGCCTACAACCGCCTTTATGACGAATTTTTCTTCCGTCGTCACAACGACTGGTGGCGCAACGAAGCTCTCCGCAAACTGATTCCGCTGGTGTCGTCCACGCGGATGCTGGTGTGCGGCGAGGATTTGGGCATGATTCCCGCCTGCGTCCCCGACGTTATGCGCGAATTGCAGATTCTCTCGCTCGAAATCGAACGTATGCCCAAAGAGACTTGGCGCGAATTCGGAAATCCTGCGGAGTATCCCTATTTTTCGGTCTGCTCGCCCTCGACGCACGATATGTCGAATCTGCGTTTGTGGTGGAGCGAGGATGCCGAACGCCGTCAGCGTTACTACAACGGAGTTATGGGCCGTCAGGGCGAAGCTCCCGCCGGATGTACGACCGAAATGTGCGAATGGCTCGTGCGACGCGAATTGGACGGCGCTTCGATGCTGACGATTCTGCCGCTTCAGGACTGGCTCTCGATAGATGCTTCGCTGCGTCGTGCCGAACCCGCCGAAGAGCGCATCAACGACCCCGCAAATCCCGACCAGAACTGGAATTACCGAATGCATATCACTTTGGAGTCGCTGCTGGCGGCCGACGGGTTCAACAGCCGTCTGCGGGCGATGATAAATGAATCGGGACGATAAAACCGGCGAAACGAAATGAAGAGATTGATTGTATACTTATCGGCCGTTGCCGTATCGGCGGCAATTGCAGCCGAAGCCGCTGCCGCCGCACCCGACGGAGCGGAAAGAGCTGACGCGTTGAGGTTCGAGGATTATTTCCACGACCGCACGCTGCGTTTCGACTTCTATCACAGCGGCGACAGACATACCGAACAATACTTCTTCGACGAGGTGAAATCGGAGCCGTTCTGGGCCGGTTCGAAGGTGTCGCTTTTAGATACGACGGGTTTCGGAACGCAGTTTTTCCGCATTGTGGATACGGCCGACGAGCGTGAGATATATTCGCGCGGATACTGCACGCTGTTCAACGAATGGCGCGATTCGGATGAGGCGCTTTCGATTGAGGCCGCCTATCCCGAGAGCGTGGTGTTCCCGTGTCCCAAACGCGAATGCCGCATAGAGATTTTCGGCCGCAACGGCAAAGGAGAGTTCGAAAAGAGGTTCAGTCAGATTATAGACCCCGAAGCCTATACGGTCCGGCCGTTTGTCCGCCGTTACGACGTTTTCGATGTGGTGGTCGGCGGAGCGCCCGAACACTCATTGGATATCGTGCTGCTGTCCGAAGGCTATACCGTGGAGGAGCGTCCGAAGTTCGAGGCGGCGGCCAGGATATTTGCCGAAGAGTTTTTGTCGTACAGTCCGTTCAAGGAGAATGCGTACCGGATAAACATTCGTGCGGTGTGGGTTCCGTCGGAGGATTCGGGCGTAAGCCTGCCGGGCGAACATATATGGTGCGATACGGCATTCGGAGCTTCGTTCTACACCTTCGGCGAGGAGCGTTATCAGACGATAGTCGATTTTCAGCGTGTTCGCGACGCTGCGGCGCATACGCCCTACGACTATATCTATGTGCTTTCGAATACGCAGAAGTACGGCGGTGGCGGAATATTCAATTTTTACGGAATAAGTTCGGCGCATCATCCGACGCGTACCGGCAAAATCTACGTACACGAATTCGGTCATGTTCTGATGGGTTTGGGCGACGAGTATGCTGATCCGGTTTCGTTCGATTCGATGTATGCTCACGATGTGGAGCCGTGGGAGGTGAATCTTACCACTTTGGTCGATTTCGATTCGAAGCGGATATGGAGGGGTTTGCTTTCGGAGGGGGTATCGGTTCCGACGCCGGCTGCCGACGAGTATGAGGATAAGGTCGGGGTGTATGAGGGCGGCGGATATCAGACGAAGGGAGTATATCGCCCGTGGCTGAACTGCCTGATGAACAATCTGCACAGAACCGACAGTTTTTGTCCCGTATGCAGCGAGGCTATAAGCCGATATATCGATTTTATTTGCAAATAGCTGTTTGCGAAGAGAAAACAGACCCGAAATCGCACGATTTCGGGTCTTGTTGTTTTTTTGCGGTTGCCGATTCAGAACGGCAGGTCGTCTACATCTTCGGTATTGGCGCGGTAGGATGAGACCGGCTCTTCGGTGGGTGGAGCGAAGGGAGCAGAGGGAGCAGAGGGGGCAGAGGGAGTTGCGGGGTTGTTGTTTTCGTTCTGTTTGGTCTGCACTCTCCACGCGCGCACATCGGTATACCATCGTCCGTTGTATTCGCGCGACTCGACGTTCACCGAGACTGAGCAAGTCATGCCTTCGCGCAGTTGAGCCACTTCGTGGTCTTTGTTGAAGAACGTAACGCAGATTTTGCGTGAAAATTCCTGCGGCAGTTCGAATACGACTTCTTGTTTTTTCCATTCGCCTCGCGCGGAAGTACCGCTTGTTGCGGGCAGTATTTTGTATACGACACCTTCGAATTCCATAATGATAACTGATTTTAGTTGAGTGCAAAGATAGCAAAAAAAGTCGAAAGAGTTCCCGATGACGATAAAAAAGCGGATGCCTTACGACATCCGCCCGTAGAGAATAGAGAACTGCGGTCTCTGAAAATACCTGAGTCAGTAATTAAAACTCGGTATCCCAACCGGGGTTCTGGGTGAGTTTGGGATTCATATTTATTTCGTGTGTCGGAACCATGCGCAGATAGTAGGTGTCTTTCCAACCTTTGCCGGTTGCAAGAGGGCCTATACCGGCTCCCTCTGAGTGGTAAATCCAGCCCTGAGTCGTTCCTTGAGGAAGTGCGGTTGCATATCCGTTCTTCTTAATCTCGTCGTAATCGACAAGCGATCCGCTGAAACTGCCGGTTCCATAGGGGAATTTCTCGGTATCCACCCACATTCCGCACGGCTGACGGTTTACGTAGTAGGGAGCCTTGTGCCAGCGGCGGATGTCATAGAAGGCAAAGCCCTGACCCATCAGTTCGACCATGCGTTCGCGGCGAATTTCCCACAGTACGGGATCAACCTCGTAGTTGGTCTTCGCATCGTAACCTGCGGTCCATGCAAACTGACCCTTGTCGCGGTCGGGGTCGAAATCGGCATTGATTTCAGCCACGGTCATGTCGGCCACATCCGAACGGCGGCGCAGCAGATTGATGGTCTTGTCGGCTACGGCCTGGTCGAATTTGTTAAGCTCGAATGCCGCTTCGGCATAGTTGAGCAACACCTCTTCGATGGTGAAAATGGGTTTGTCGGATGTTTGGTTGGCAACATTGTCGCCATTCTCCCACATCGTGAAATGTTTCCAGAAGTAGTAGCCCGACCAGCAGCGCATATAGTTGTCGGTCTGCGAACGACCCGAAAGATTCGGAGCCGAGTGGCACATCGAACCGCCCCAGTTGTGGCCCGGCAAACGCTTGCTGCCCAAGTCGAGAATGCCGTCTCCGTCCTCGCAACGGATGTTCGGACCGAAATAGTCGATGTATGTGCGGAATTTGGCCTCATACTCTTCGTCTACGGTGAATCCTCCGTCGTTCAGCTTTTCGCCACTCTTCCAGAACGTCCATTTCTTGAATGTGGTTACGTTGTCGGGGTTGTTGTCGACGTTTGTTACTTTAGCCTGGCAGGGAGGTTCGAAGTTTATATGCAGACGCGGGTCGCGGTCGGCAAAGTAATCCCACAGGTCCTTGCCCTTGCCGCCCTTGAATCCCGACGAAGGATTGTTGATGGGTTTGCCGTTCTTCATGAGGAACATATCCACCGTGTGCTGAGGTGCATCGGCACGGTGAGCCTCCACGTGAATAAGGTCGCTGAAACGGTGCATCAGAATACCGGCAACATACTGCTTGTACATAATTACGCCGGTGTTGGTACTCAGGTCCTCGCTGGTGAACTCTTCGTCGTATGCGGCACCCGGGTAGGTGTTGTAGACGGCGGTCGTCATGGGGGTGTATTTGCCCATCAACGGCTCGGCTACCTCCATACATTTCTGCAGATATGCCTCGTAAGGCTCATCGAGTCCGTGATATTTCGCCCATGTGCCCTCGCGAAGCAGGAAGCGGCAGAGGGCTGCACGAACGGCATCGGCCGTTACGAGATTGTCGCCTTTCTGGTTGGGAGCCCATCTGTCTTCAACGCCGATATGCTCTATGGCATATTCGAGGCGTTTGATGATGTTCTCTGCCACCTCGGCACGCGGAGTACGCGGGCCGTAAGCTTCGGACGAAGCATCGGTAAGAACCTTGTCAATCCAGGGGATGTCGCCGAATTTGTCCAAAAGGTCCATGTACCACCATGCGTGGAAGAAATAGCCTACCGAACGCCAATGTTCTTTGTCGGCATCGCTCATCTTGCTGCCGTCGATGTGGCTGAGCATGATGTTTACGCGTCGGATAGGGGTGAAACTCCATCCGTTTCCGGTAGTGGCCGGCGAGAAGGTCTGGAATGCATAAGAGTTTATGTTCGGATCGCGTGTAGTCATGATTCCTGCACTGAACTCCGAACTCCACTGCCCGTTCTGATAATACGTACTACCCGAGAAATTGGTTTGAATATTGGTACTTGTGAACAGGTCGTAGCTGGTATACATATACGCTTTGAAGTTGTCCGAAGTCTGGAATGCATTCTCTTCGGTCAGGGTCGTCTGCGGATATTTCTCGAGGAAATCATCGTTGCAGGCAACCATGGCTGCTGAGGCCGTGATGCAAAGCGCAATCAATATTTTATTATTCATCTTCATATCCTGATTTTTGTTAGAAAGTGATGTTTGCTCCGATAGACCATGTGCGATAGAACGGGTATGCCCATTGGAGGTTCTCGGGGTCGTAGCCGAGCGGCAGCGAAGTTACGGTGGTGAGGTTCTCTACGCTGGCATAGATGCGGAACTGCTGTACGTAAATCTTCGACATCCACTTTTTGGGGAATGTGTAGGAGAGCGTAATGTTCTTTACACGCATATAGGCTCCGTTCTGCAGATTTCGGGTGTTGGTTTGGGTATTCGAACCCGAGTTCTCCATCTGATCGTAGATGCGGAAGAGCTTCGGATTGTCCTTGACAGCCACCATATAGTCCTCGCTGTTGGGGTCGTAGCTCTTTGCACGCCAGTAGTCGGTCTGATTGTAGTATACGGCCTGGAATACGCCGTCGGCACCGGCCGCTCCGAACGGATAGAGTGCATTCTTGTTGCTTAAGGTTACATCGCGCTTGCCGACACCCTGAAGAACGATGCCGAGATCGATGCCTTTCCAGCCTACTCCGAGGTTGGCACCGAACTGATAACGCGAAGTCGAGTTGCCGATTATGCTCCAGTCTCCGTGATTGTCCTTGGTCCATTCGCCCGAGGTGATTACATGGTCGCCGTCGAGGTCTTTGTACTTGACATCGCCCGGCTTAACGTTCACGCCCTGAATGCTTGTCACGCCCTCTTTGAGAACCCATACTTTTTGGCGAGCCTGATCGAGGTCGAAATCGTCGATAGAGTAGTATCCGTCGAACTGCAAGCCGTAGATCTCGTTGAGATGGTCGCCTGCCGCCCACTGAGATAGGTCTCCCGAAAGGTTGTTGTATTTGGTTACGAACGTTTTGTGGTCGTAGAGATTGAAGCCGACATAGTAGCGCCAGTCACCTATCTGGTCGCGCCAGTTGATGGAGAGTTCCCAGCCGTTCGAACGCATATCTGCCACATTCTGCAGAGGAGCGCTTGCACCTACCGTCGAAGGAATTTCTGAACCGGCAGCAAGCATACCTTTGGTGTCGCGGCGATACCAGTCGAATGAACCGGTGAGTCGGTTGCTCAGGAAACCGAAATCCAAACCGATGTCGAGAGTGTTTACAACTTCCCATCCGTAGTTTCCTCGAACCAGACCGGGTGTGGACATCGACTGAACCTTGCCGTCGTTGTCAAGCCATACCGTACTCTCCGAAAGAGCCATCTCCGCTACATAGCCGTATGCGCCGTAGAAGGGATCGCTGTCGAGATAGAGCTGGTTGCCGATAGAACCATAAGAGGCACGGAGCTTGAGTTCGTCGAGCCACGCGCGGGTCTTCTCCATAAACTTCTCCTGACCGATGCGCCATCCCACCGAAACCGAGGGGAAGAAGCCGAAACGCTGCTTTTTGGGGAACTTCGAAGATCCGTCGTAACGTCCGTTTACGGTCAGCAGATAGCGGTCGTCGTAGTTGTAGGTGATACGTCCGAATCCGCCGCGAATGCTGTATTCATAATAGGAGTCGGTCAAACCTTTCTCGCCGGTACCGCCGCCGAATGAAGGAACGGTGGTAACCGACTGACCCTGAATCCACGTGTTAAGATTTCCTCGCCACGAACTCTCCTGGTTGAAACCGAGCATGATGCCTACATGGTGCTTGCCGAGGTCCAGATTATAGTTCGTGTAGAGGTTCAGAGCGTTATACTTGGTCGTCCGATGGTTTATGGTGTAGGTGTCGAGCGTAGGATCCAACGGCAAAGTTTTGAGGGCCAGCTGCACGTCGGCATACTCCAGGACGCCCGTGTAGTTCTTATACTCGTAGTTGTTCTGGTTGTAGGTGTACTCCAATATGATGTCCCAATTCTTCATGGGCTTGAAAATACTCTTGAGCTGCATACGCGGCAGCGAGGTGGTAGTCTTCGAAGTGGGAGAAACCATATAAGAGTTTCTCGGCGAGTCGAGAATGTAGTCGTGGTCCGTGCCCAAAATCTCCGCCGGCATATAGCCTTCGGGATACCAGCTGATAAGACGCGTAGCGAACGGGTCGCGAATACTGCTCGACAGTGCCGAACGCTGGGTGTTGGTATAGAACATCGAAGCCTCCTGCGTAAACCACTTGGTTATGTCGCCCGAGATGAATGCCGAAACGGCCTTACGGGTGTAGGAGTCCTTGCTTGTTACCATAGGACCGTTCTCGTAGCTGTAGTTGCCCGAGATGCGGAATCGGATGCGGTCGGTACCGCCCGATACCGACAGATTGTGATTCGAGAGGTGACCCGTTCCCAATGCGGCGCGCTGCGGATTACCCTCTTTCAGATAGTAGGTTCTGCCGTCGGTGTGTTTATAGATACCGTTGTCGTAAACACCGTCGAGTTCGCCTGCGCGATACTTGTGAATCAATTCGCGCCATGTGCCTACATCGCCGTTTCCTGCCCAATACTGCTGCGAGAAGCCCGCCTCTTCGTAGGCGTCGATGTAGTCGAGCAGGGGAGCCTGCTTGGGAATGAGAAGAGCGTTCTCCCAACCCTGATTGAAGCTGTAATCGAGCGAAAATTTGGCGTCATCTTTCGGACGCTTGGTGGTGATGAGGATGACACCGCCGGCTGCACGGGCACCGTATATGGCCGCCGACGAAGCATCCTTCATTACGGTAACCGATTCGATGTCATCGGGGTTGAGCGACGAAATATCGCCCTCTACGTTGTCGATAAGAATCAGCGGGCTGCCGCCGTTGAGTGAAAGCGTACCGCGGATGTTGAAGCTTTTGGCCTGACCGGGCGAAGAACTTCCCGATACCATAAGGCCGGGGATTGCTCCCTGAAGTGCGGCCGACGCATTGATGACAGGACGGTCGCCGAGAACTTTGTCCATCGAAACCTGAGCGACAGCGCCCGTGAGGTCCGATTTTTTCTGAACGCCGAAGCCGACAACCACTACGTCGTCGATGCTTACGGTGTCGTCTTCGAGCGTGATGCTCATCTCGCCTGCCGATGCCGTTACGGTCGTGGTCTTGTAACCGATATACGACAACGACAATTCAGCTCCCGAAGCTACGGTAAGTTTGAACGCACCGTCAAGGTCCGTCATCGAGCCGTTTACTTCGTTGCCGACCTCGACAACCGTCACTCCTACGAGCGGTTGTCCGTTCGAATCAATGACTTTGCCATTGACCGAAATCCGACTCTGCGTTTCGGCGTTAAAGAGTTGAATGTCAGATGCTGATGCATCCAAAATCCCCCCCCCTAAACATACGAACACGAACAGGCCGGACGCCATTTTAAGTAATGTTCGTTTCATACAAAAATTTAGGTTAATTAAAATGTTTCAAGCGGAAACTCTGCATTTCCGATTACAAATATATAAATAAATTTCAGAGATATGAAAATTTATTATACGAAAATTTTATCTCCTCCTCCGTTTTCCGCTCGCATTTCCGCCCTGCCTCCACCTCGTACAGATGCAAAAAAAAACGACGGCTTCCGTCGGAAGTCGTCGTCAAAAACTGCAAACAGCCTCGTGCTATTGTGCGTTTTTCTTATCGTAGCGTTTTGCGTAGCGGCTCATAAACTTATCCACTCGGCCGGCGGTATCCACCAGCTTCATCTTACCCGTATAGAACGGATGAGATGTGTTCGAGATTTCCATCTTGTACACGGGATAGGTTTCGCCGTTCACCTCGATGGTCTCTTTTGTCGAAACGGCGG